>JAQXRL010000273.1 GCA_029218505.1 Eubacteriales bacterium
GATGTCGCATTTCCCTTCACATACGCAATCACATTCTTCATGAACATGGAATCATCCTCCCTCGCATCCAAAATTCCCTGTTTATCCTAACACAAACCACACCTTTCGTCAAGGCGAATCCATGATGGACGAATGCCGGAAATCACGGTATAATAGGATTCGGCAGCCGGCGGATTGGCCAGACCATTCGTGCGTTGCCAGAACAGCTATGGCGATATCCGAACGGAAAAAGACGCACAAATTCCGCTGAAGGAGTGATTATTTGGAAAACGCGACAAAATTGCCGCCCAAAGGGCGCTACCGGCATTTCAAGGGCGGAGAATACCGCTTGTTGTATTTGGCGAGACATTCGGAAACCGATGAAATCATGGTTGTATATCAGGCTTTGTACCCCTGCGGAGAAACGCCCGCGGGAGAGGGAATCTGGGTGCGCCCGTTGCGCATGTGGATGGAAAACGTCTGTCAGGATGGCAAAACCGTTCCCCGCTTTCTGTATCTTGGCGGCGAACGCGAATCTTCCCAAATAGACGGCAAGGCAGGCGATTTGCATGGAATGGCTTGAACGCACGGAACTTTTGCTGGGCAGCGAGGCCCTTGCGCGCCTTGGACAGGCTCGCGTAGCCCTGTTCGGCGTGGGCGGCGTAGGCGGACATTGCGCGGAAGCGCTAATCCGGTCCGGCATTGGCGCGCTGGATTTATACGACAAGGATGTGGTGTCCGTTACGAACATCAACCGGCAGCTGATTGCCACCACCCAGACCATCGGCATGCCCAAGGTTCTCGCCATGCGGGAACGGCTTTTGTGCATCAATCCACAGGCCAGGATCGGCGCGTATCAAATTTTCTATCTTCCGGAAACGGCGGATCAGATTTCCCTGGCGCAATATACTTACATCGTGGATGCGGTGGATACCGTCACGGCAAAGGTGGAACTGGCCCTGCGCGCCCAGGCGGCAGGCATTTCCATCATCAGCGCCATGGGCGCGGGCAACAAGCTGAACCCTGCTCTGTTCCGCGTTGCGGATCTTTCCCAAACCTCCGTCTGCCCTCTGGCAAGGGTAATGCGCCGGGAATTGAAAAAACGCGGTGTGCGCTCCATGAAGGTGGTCTATTCCCCGGAAGCGCCAATCCGCCCGGCCGGCGCGTCCGCCCCGGGCAGCACTGCGTTTTGTCCGTCCGTGGCCGGGCTTATCATGGCCGGCGAGGTGGTGCGGGATCTGTGCGGCATTGCTTCCACACCCCGCGAACCGGCATCCGAACGTCAATCATCCTTCCTGGAAACGGAATAAATCAAATGCGGCATGTACTCTCCGTGATAAAATTTTGTGAAGCATCCGGTAATCGTCATGCCATTGCGCACAGCCACCCGACGGGACGGCATGTTGTTGTTGCGAATGATCGAACAAATTTCCCGAATGCCCAGATTGGCAAACGCATAATCGCGGCATGCGACGGCGGCTTCCGTTGCATACCCCATGTGCCAATGGTCCTTGCGCAGCAGATATCCCACTTCCGGCATCCTTCGTTCGCCAATGGGCTGCATGGTAATCCCGCACTGGCCGATCATTTTTCCGTTGTCCAAGCGCACCATTGCCCACAGTCCGAATCCGTCGTCACGATATCGCCCCTGCTGCCGGACCAGCCATGCGTGAACCTCCTCTTCCGAAAACGCGTGCCCGTACGCATACATCACATCCTGATCCATCAAAATTTCCCGAAGCGCCGGCTCGTCTTTCTCCGTCATTTCCCGCAACAGCAGCCGCTCCGTCCTCAAAATTTCCTTCATACCCATTTCCTTTCTTCTCGCTGCGCATCGTCAACATGACAATGTGCGGAACATTGAATATCCGGGGAAAATGCACGCTGTTGCCTGGTGCTCGGCGCAGACAGGCCGCCCGCCGCGGACAACCGCGCCCGACCGCCATGGGCATGCCCGGCCTGCACCAAATCCACGGTTTCCATCGCCAAAGCACGCGCGCTCGTCCCGCAACAGCGTCCCTCCGGCGGGAACCTCCCCGGAGCAAAACATATTCGGACACCGCCTGCGCGTTGCTTCCCCACAGACCGCAAAGCGCCGACAGCACCGGCGCCCAAATTGCGCCAATCGCCTTTTTCTCCGTCCGGGCATGTTCCGGCCTTCCGCTTTACGCAAAAGCGGCGGAAATGCTCCGCCGCCTGCCGGTTTCAAACGCCTACGCGTTTTCGGTTCCGTCGAACACCACGGCCACTTTGCCGCACTTGCCGGAAGCCATGAGCGCGTACGCCTTGTCCGCGTCCTCCAGGCGGAACCGATGGGTAATCAGGTCTTCGGGATGAATATTCCACCGCACCAGCCGTTCCACCAGATCCTCCATGCGCGCAAGGTTCGTCACCCAGCTGCCATAGATGGTCTTTTGGTCGTGAATGATATCCGGAGACGGATTGAAATGCAGGGTGCCGCCTTCGCCCACCATGGCCACACGGCCCCATTGACGTGCCGCGCGAATCGCCAGCTGCCGGCCGCCGTCGGACGCAGACGCGTCAAAGGCTTTCTCCACACCCTTGCCGCCAGTGACCGCCTTGATCGCCTCCACCGTGTCGTCGCCGGGCTTGAACACATGATCCACCAATCCCAGCTTTTGCGCCAAGGCAATGCGGTCGTCGCTCATTTCCACGCCGATGAGCTTGTTTGCGCCCAACGCCTTGCACAACATCAGCGTTGCCAGGCCCACCGGACCCAGGCCCACCACCAGCACCGCATCGTCCCCGGAAACGCCCTTGACCTTGCCAATGGCCTCGTACACCGTGCCGAAGCCGCACGCTACCTGCGCGCCGTCGCAATATGTCAACTCGTCCGGCAACGCCACCAGATCGTTTTCGTCACATAGCATGTATTCGCTCATGCCGCCGTTCCGCTGCCAGCCATATGCCGCGCGCAACGGGCTGGAACAGGAAATCTGATAGCCCATGCGGCAGTCATGGCATACGCCGCAGCCATGAATATGATATACGATTACCCGGTCGCCCTTCTTAAACCGCGCCAGGCCCGGGCCTTCCTCCACGATAATTCCGCAAGGCTCGTGCCCTGCAATCATGCCGGGAATATAGCCTTCCGCGCCCTTTCCGGTATGTTCCCGATAAATACAGCGAATATCGCTGCCGCAAATGGTGGACGCCATGGTCTTTACCAAAACCTGGCGGTACCCCACCTTGGGAATCTCGAATTCCCGCAGTTCCACCGTGGAATTTCCGGGCAGAACCGCACCCAGCATTTTCCCTTCCATGCTCTTCATCCTCCTATTTCTTCTTGAAATCTTCCGCTGCGGGATTTCCCTTGTTTTTTGCCAGACGCTGTTTCACCACTTCCCGAAACAGCGTATACGCAACCGACGCCAAGGGAATAAACAACAACATGCCAATGACGCCAAACAGTCTGCCGCCAATCGTAACCGCCGCCAACACCCAAATGGACGGCAAGCCCACCGAATTGCCCACCACGTGGGGATAAATCAGATTCCCTTCAATTTGTTGCAGCACCAGGAACAGAACCACAAAAATACATGCCTGTTTGAAGCTTACAATGGCAATCAGCAGAAACCCCACGCCGCAACCCACAAACGCGCCCACGACCGGCACCAAGGCCGTCAATGCAACCAGCACGCCAATGAGCAGCGCATATGGCATTTGAAACAGCGTAAGCGCCAACACGAACATGCTTCCCAGAATCAACGCCTCCAGGCATTGACAGGAAAGAAAGCTGGCAAACGTTTTGTATGTCAGGGACAATACTTCGTTTGTCCTTTGCGCTTTCCCCGGCGGCAGCAACGCCGAAATGCACATTCTTCCCTGAACGCAAAGCTTTTCCTTTTGCGCCAGCAGATACATGGCAAAGATCGCCGCAATGACAAAATTGCTGATGCCGGAAATCATGTCGCCAACAAAAACTGCGCCCGCATTGACCATCATCATGGCGGCGCCATCCTTCAGCCAGGTAATGATTCGGGTGGTAATATCCTGAACGTCCATGTTCAGGGCGGCCAATTGTTCCCGCACGGCAGGATACTTTTCGCCCAAACGCTGCAAATCATTCCAAAGGCGCTCCATGGCGCCGGGTGCCTGATCCGCCAGAGACGTGATCGCCTCCGTCACGTTTGGAACGATCACCATCCATGCCAACGCCACCGCGCCCAGCACCAGGATTAATGTAAGCAGCATGGCCAGCGGCCGCCGAAGCCGCCGCAGCGATGCACAGCGGGGAAACAACAGGCTTTCCACCTTGCGCATGGGCACGTTCAGCACAAAGGCAATGACGCATCCCGTCAGGATGGGCATGACCAACCAGTTCAGCCATTTCAGGCCGGACAAAATTGGGTCCAAATTTTGCAGCGCCCATGAAAACGCCACGCCCAACAGCACGATTTTCAGAATGTTTCGCCATTTTCGCGTTTCTGCCGCTCCGCCGTTTTCCGCCTCTTTCCCTGACTCCGCATTTTCCAAAATACATGGTTTTGGTTGGGATCTGGGTGCGGCTTTTTTCGGGCTCTGTCCCATGACGGAAGCTTGTTCGGGGTTTGTCCGCATCTTTTTCATTGGTTTTCCTCCCATTCGGCGCCGAATCGGATAGAATCATTATATCGAAAAAACATTTGTCACGCAAGAGGCGCAATTTCTCGCAAAACGCGAAAGAACCCTTTCCCGCATGAAAAAACAGCGCCAATCTGCGCCGCTTTCCGAAAACCTTCGGCGCATTTTGCAAAAATATTGCCGGCTTCCGAAGGAACGCGTCCCATGAAATGGGAACTTCCCGCAAAAGCCGGCAATGCTGCGTTTTCTGCCATAATGCACTCAGCAAAACACATGCGCAAAAATTTACATATTTCCCTTGCGGAGGCGCTGCAGCATGATTGTCAGCAGCGTTCCCACAACAATTCCCACCGCGGCCTGGCCCTCGTTGCCAACGATATCCGCCAACGCCACCGCGCCTCCGTAGAGAATGCATTCAAACAAAAAATAACCGAGAATCATCACGCATTCCGCCAAAACTGCCGAAATCGCCACGCAAAGCCATTTGCGATTTGGCATGCGCTGCAAAATCGATTTGCCCGCGCACACCGCGACCACGGCCATCAACGCCTTGATGACCAATGTTGCCGGCGCATACACGCCGTACCCCAGCAGCAAATCCGCCAGTCCCGCGCCGATGCCGCTTGCCGCCGCGCCCCAAACAGGCCCCAGCGTCCACGCCGCCACAAGAATCACGCCGTCGCCCAAATTTGCAAAACCATTTCCCGGCAACGGAATCGTAAGAACCATGGTGGCCACGCAAACCAGCGCGGCAAACATGGCCGCAAACACCAACGCACGGGTTTTTTCACGTCTCGCATCCATTTTTTGATCATCTCCACGTGTTTTGATGACAATACAGTACACCCCAACATGTGAAAAATCAACGCAGAGTGTGCAAATTGCCTGCAAAAATCTTGCGCATCAGAATCTCATGGGCTTCCGGCCACGGTCCTATTTTCCCTTGAAAATCTTGCCTGCGTGATGTATACTTTCCATAGACAGGCGTGGCATCCGGCAAGCCGCGCAACGCGGATGACCGCACGTTCCATGCGAGAGGAGAAGCGTTATGAAAAACATTCCCGTCATGGCTTGGTATTTCCCCAACTGGCATCCCGATCCGCGCAACGATGCATGGCACGGCAAAGGTTGGACGGAATGGGAAGTAGCCAAGTGCGCCCGGCCCCGATTTCCCGGCCATGAACAGCCTCGCGTTCCCCTGTGGGGATACGAAGACGAATCCGATCCTGCCGTCATGGAGAAAAAAATCGATGCTGCATTGCGCCATGGCATCGACGGCTTTTTGTGGGATATCTACTGGTTTAACGAAGGCAGTTACCGCTTTGGCGCCTTGGACAGGGGGTTCTTCGGCGCAAAAAACAACGCCAAATGCAAAATTGCGCTGATGTGGTGCAACCATAATCCCGGATATGTTCATCCCTGCGCCTATCGCAACCCCGCCCGCAAGCTTCTGGACGGCGAAGTCAATCCGCAAACGGTTCGGGAAGCATCCGATTCTTTCATCCGCAACTATTTCTGGCGGGAAAATTACCTTCGAATTGATGGCAAAATCTATTTCGTCCTGTGGGATTTGGAAAAATTCGCAGGCGGTTTGGGCGGCGTAGACGGCGCGCGCATGGTGCTGAATGATTGGCGGGCGCGCGTGCGTCAGGCCGGTCTGGGCAAATGATGTTTGCCGCCGTGCCCAAAGGCGATCCTTCAAAGGCGTGCAAGTTGATGCACGCGCTGGGCGTGGAAAGCGCCCTGCGCTATTCCTGGCCCGTGAACGACGACAATTTCCCGGCAGAAGATTACGACGAATTCCTTCGGGACGGCATTGCCACTTTCCAGAAGGACACGGACAGCATGGATTTGCCCATGAGCATCACCGTATCCACCGGATGGGATTCCAGCCCGCGCACCGTGCAAAGCGATATGTACGACAAAATTGGTTACCCGTTCATGACCTGCATTACCGGCGGCACTCCGGAAAAATTCGAACAGGGGCTTCGTGCCGCCAGGGAGTTCGCCCAAAGCGATCGCTTTACCGGCCATATGATTACCCTGTCCACATGGAACGAATGGACGGAAGGCAATTATTTAGAGCCGGATACCAAATTTGGATATGGATATCTGGAAGCCGTTCGACGGGTTTTCGGGAACGAATCCGGCATGGGGCAAGGCGGAGAATGACATTTCTCCGCCGCTGCGTGTCAAAAAACATTTTGACACGTTCCGTGAAAAAGACTGCGGATTGCTGAAAATCTCACAATTTTCCGGGCGCAATCCTGACCAGACGAACTGTTTTTCCGCCGCTTGCGCTCTGGAAAAACCAGACGCGACGTACACGCCGCCGCGTCTGATTCATCTGGATGTCCTG
>JAQXRL010000274.1 GCA_029218505.1 Eubacteriales bacterium
GCAACCGCGCATTTTTGCAAAGCCATCTCAACATCAACAAGCTGTGGCTGAGTTTTTATCCCTTCATCGAAATCCTGGCCAACGCCATGATGCTGATTACGGTGTTTGTGGGCGGCTTGTTTATCATCCGGGGCGAACTGACCCCGGGGCAATTGGCGGTGTTCACCAGCCTGAGCTGGGCGCTGTCCAACCCCATGCGGGAATTGGGAAACCTGCTCAATGATTTGCAGCGATTCTCCACGTCCGCGCAGAAGGTGATGGAACTGTATTATGTGGTACCCATGATTACCGACGGCGCCAATGCGGCGGAGCATTCCAAGATGCGCGGGAAGATTGAATTTCGCGATGTAAGCTTCCGGTTTGGCAGCAAGCAGGTATTGGAAGACATCAGCTTTACGGTGCAACCGGGACAAACCGTGGCCATTATGGGCCCCACGGGCAGCGGAAAGACCACCATCATCAATTTGCTGTCCCGGTTTTACGACGTGTCCGCAGGCGAAATCCTGGTGGATGACTGCAACGTAAAACAATGGAAACTGCAGCAGCTCCGCGGCGGCATTGGAACCGCCACCCAGGACGTGTTCCTGTTTTCGGATACGGTGGAAGGCAACGTGGCCTTTGGCAACCAGGACTTGACGTTGGACGAGGTGCGGGATTTTGCCCGGCGCGCGGCGGCGGACGAGTTCATAGAAAAACTGAGCGATGGATATGATACGATCATTGGCGAGCGCGGCGTTGGATTAAGCGGCGGACAGCGTCAGAGAATCGCTTTGGCCAGAGCGCTGGCGGTTCGGCCCAGCATTTTGGTGATGGACGACACGACCTCTGCCGTGGATATGGAAACGGAGCAGTACATGCAAAACCAGTTGCGTCAATTGCCCTTCCCGTGCACCAAAATCATCATTGCGCAGCGCATTTCCTCCATGCAGGACGCGGATCTGATCCTGGTGTTGCAAAACGGGCGCATTGCAGAACGGGGAACGCACGAGCAATTGTTGAAAAATCGCGGCTATTATTACCAGACCTATGCCCTGCAAAACAATCTTCCCGCAGAGGAGGCGATCTGAAATGGCGCGAAATAAATTTGACGTGGATGAACGGCTGGAGACGCCATTTCAATGGAAGCACCTGAAGCGTGCAGGCGCTTATATCGCCCGCCACAAGTTTTCCATGATCTTGGCGCTGCTGCTTAGTTCCATGTCCAGCGTGGCCGCGCTGTTTATTCCGAAAATCACCCAATGGGTGCTGGACGACGCCGTGCCCAACAAGGATGTGGCGATGATTGGCCGCATGGCGACTTTGTTCGTGGGCATTATTCTGTTGAGCATCGTGTTTACCACCATTCGCTCCCGCATTATGGCCCACGTCAGCCAGGAGATCATCTTCGACATCCGCAAGGATTTGTTTGCCCATTTGCAAAAGCTGCCGTTCAGCTATTATGACAGCCGGCCGGCCGGGAAGATCCTGGTGCGCGTCATCAATTATGTGAATTCCGTGTCGGATATTCTGTCCAACGGCATCATCAACATGATCCTGGAGATTATCAACCTGGTGTTCATCGTGGTGTTTATGTATTCCACAGACGCCACCTTGGCCAGCATTATTCTTGCGGGATTGCCGTTTTTTGTGACGTTCATTGTCATCCTGAAGCCCAGGCAGCGCAAGGCATGGCAGAGCCAGAGCAATAAAAACAGCAATTACAATGCCTATCTGGCGGAATCCATCGACGGCGTTCGGGTGAGCCAGCTGTTTGACCGCCAGGAGGTCAACATGGGCATTATGCGATCCTTGGCGGAGGCATGCCGCAAGGCTTGGATCAAGGCCATCTACATCAGCAATTCCGTATGGCTCAGCAGCGAGATCATCACCCAAATTGTGTTCACCTTCCTGTATATTGCCGGCGTGCATTGGATGGGCGGCGCGATGGTGAGCTTCGGCGTCATCCTTGCCATGGGACAATACGTGGGACGGTTTTGGCAGCCCATCACCAATTTGGCCAACATTTACAATTCCTTCGTGAACAACATTGCCTATCTGGAACGCATTTTTGAAACCATGGATGAACCGGTGGTGGTGGATGACGCGCCGGGCGCGAAGGATTTGCCGGAGATTAGCGGAGAAGTGGATTTCGAGGATGTGACGTTTGCCTATGAAGAGGGCATGAACATTCTGGAGCACGTGAATTTGCACGTGAAGGCAGGGGAGAGCATCGCGCTGGTCGGGCCTACCGGAGCGGGCAAGAGCACGGTGGTGAACCTGCTGTGCCGGTTCTACAACATCAACGGCGGCCGGATTCTGTTGCACGACAAGGCGGGAAACGCCCATGACATCAGCCAGGTGACGTTGCACAGTCTGCGGGAACAGCTGGGAATCATGTTGCAGGACAGCTTCATTTTCAGCGGCACGTTGATGGACAACATTCGATACGGGCGGCTGGATGCCACCGACGAAGAGGTTTATGAAGCCGCCAGACGGGTGCGCGCGGACGATTTTATTCGCCGCATGGGTCAGGGATACCAGACCGTAGTGCAGGAACGGGGCGGAAACCTGTCCCAAGGGCAGAAGCAATTGATTGCCTTTGCCCGCACGCTGCTGAGCAATCCGGGGATTCTGATCCTGGATGAAGCGACATCCTCCATTGACACGCAAACGGAAAAGCTGTTGCAGGAGGGAATTCAGGAAATGCTCAAGGGCCGCACCAGCTTTATCATTGCCCATCGGCTCAGTACCATCAAAAATTGCGACCGCATCCTGTATATCGGAAACAAGGGAATCATGGAATCTGGCAGTCACGATGAATTGATCGCCAAGAAGGGGCTGTACTATCAACTGTACACCGCACAAACCAGAGAACAGGAACAAAATCATTCCGAACAAACCACGCAAACGGCATAACTTTCCAAGACATGCGCTCCCCCGGGAAATGACAGAAAGCACAAACTGTCTTCGCCGGGGGAGCAATTTTTTTGCCGCAAAGGGCTTTGGTCATTTTCCCTTTCTCCGGTATTGCGTGGGGCTGAGTCCCACGTTTGCCTTGAAGTATTCTGAAAACCAGGAAGCGCCGCGAAACCCGGATTCCCGGGCAATTTCGGCGATGCTTTTGTCTGTGGACAACAGCAGCTGCCGGGCATGCTTCAGTCTGCGCAAACCTACGTAGGTATGCAATGTTTGCCCAAACCGCGCGGCAAAAATCCTGCTTAGGTAATAGGGGTGATAGCCGAATTTTGCCGCGATGCGGGCGTTGGTCAGGGATTCCATGCAATGCGCGTCCACATATGCGCGCACATCGTTCAGAGACTGCGTGCCGGCCGGCGCGTCTGCGTTTTGTGCGCGAATGGCCAGCAGCAGAACGGCTTTTAGTTCCGCCGACAGCATGTCCCGGCAGAGGGGCTCTTCTTCCTGCATCTCCGCACAGATCGCAGCCAATCGCTCCTGCAGGGACGTGGCGCCTTTGAGCAGAAAGATTCCGTCAAAGGGGGGCATGGTGCGTGTGGAGAAGCGTTTTTGCGGGTCAAAATCCCGCAACACGTCCGGCGCACGACAGGATGTGGCGTAATAACTGCTGTCCAGATCGAAATTCAGCAGCGCGAACAGGCAAGGGGCGCCGGGCTGAAACAACAGCCGGTAGCCCGTTTGCGGCGGCAAAACCAGAAGATCGTTTTTTTGCAGCGAAAGGCTTTGGCCTTCCGTGAATACCTGGCAGACGCCGTCCATCACGTAAAACAGCCGGTGGTCATATGCGTACAGCGCTTCGTCGTAAGACACGCTGCGCCGGGTCAGCATGGCATAGCGGATATATGGGTTGAGATCGCGGTAATCCATGAACACCTCGCGTTTGTTTTGTTATAGTATGTGTTTGTTTCGCGGATTGATTATACCACAATCCCACGCTATAATCAATCCGACAGCGCAGGTTGAATGTGCGATTTGCGGAAAGCGGAATGCGGATGGACATGAGATGCAAAAAGTTATACGGAGGTATGTGCATGGAGAAGAAAATGACCTTGGCCGTGATTGGGTGCGGCGAATTTGCAAAGTGCTTTGTTCCGCTGTTCAAGGCGCATCCCATGGTGGAAAAGGTATACGTGTGCGACAAAATTCCGGAAAAGGCGCAAAAGTATCGGGAAGAATTCGACGTGGAAACCATTGATTCCCTGGAAACCGTGCTTTCGCGGAAGGAGATTGATTCCATTGCCGTGTTTGTACAGCGGCATTTGCATGGGCCGGTGGTCAAGGCGGCGTTGGCGGCCGGGAAAAACGTGTATTCCGCCGTTCCCATGGCCAGCAGCGTGGACGAATGCCGGGAAATTGTGAAAATGGTGGAAAAAACGGGCCTTACATACATGATGGGGGAAACCTGCGTGTATTATCCCTGCGCCATGTTCTGCAAGCAGGAATATGAAAAGGGAACCTTTGGCAAGTTTGTGTATGGAGAATCCCAATATTACCATGACATCAGCCATTTTCCGGAAGATTTCCGCAAGGACAAGCCGTCGTCCGCCGTTCCGCCCTTTTATTATCCCACCCATTCCACAGCCATGATTCTGCATGCCACGGGCGCGCATGTGGTGAAGGTAACGGGCGTGGGCTATCGGGATACGGAACCGGACACGCCATACCAGGAAGGCGCAAACCCATGGAACAACCCCTTCTCCAACGAATACTCCCTGATGCAGCTTTCGGACGGCAGTGTTGCCCGGGTAAACGAATGCCGCAGAATCGGATACAAAGCGCCCAGCTCCTGCATTTCCGGATTTTACGGCACCCAGGGCAGCTATCAGTTCAGCAATGCACAGCATTTGATCACGAGCCTGACGAAACAGGGCGTGCGCCTGCGGGATGTCAGCGACGAGGTGAACCCCGTGCCCATGACCGCCGCAAAGGGCGAGGAGAACTTCAAGGAACGAGTGGCAAACCACGAATGGCAGTGGACGGATCCTTCGCCGGTGCAGGAAGCGGAATTGGCCCGCTTGCCGGAGGCGTTTGCGGGATTGACCAGCGGGCACATGTGTTCTCATGCCCTGCTGGTGGACGATTTTTGCAAGGCGGTATATCGGCATGAATTGCCCCGGGTGAATGCGTGGCAGGCGGCGCGGTTTACCATTCCGGGACTGGTGGCCCACGAATCCGCCATGCGCGGCGGCGAGCTGATGGATGTGCCGGATATGGGCGACGCGCCGAAAAGTTGGCCGCCCAGGAGGTAATATATGGAACAATTTGCGTTTGACGGCGAAAGCTTCCGCGTGGGAATTGCAAGCGAACGGTGGAGAATTGGCATGCTGCGCTGGGGACCGCGCTTTGCAACGCTGAAAGAAGCAGAGCGCCATTTGACCAGCGACGAGGCGTTTGTGCTGTTGCAGGGCGGCGCGACGCTGTATGAAATCCAGGAAGACGGAGAAATGCAGGAAACGCCCATGGAGCCCGGCACGGTATACAACATCAAGGCGGGAACATGGCATCACATTGTCGTCCGCCGGGACGCATTGGTGCTGGTGGTGGAAAATCGTGATGTATCCATGGAAAACACCCAGCGAAAGCCCTTGGAGGTGTAAGAATGCGGGAATTTCAACAGGTTTCCGAAAACGTGTATTTGCTGAAAACGCCCTTCGCTGTATGCACGCCCCAGCCCAGCGATTTTTCTGCCCGGCGCGGACTGGCCGCGCCCTATCCGGCAGGAAAAGCGGCGGACATTTGGAGCGGCGTTACCCTGATAACGGGCAAGGAGAATGTGCTCATCGACAGCGGCGCGAAGGATGAAATCATTGACGATTGCCTTGTGCCTGCGTTAAAGAAGCTGGGATATGCGCTGGGAGACATTGCCTGGCTCACCCAGACGCACTGCCATGGCGACCACATCGGCGGCCACCATCGCATTTTGGAATTGTGTCCGCAGATTCGCGTTGCGGCATATGCGGAGGCTGCGCCCAGGCTGGCGGATCCCGTATCCAACGCCGTGCGAATCCGCACCAGGTTTCCCGGGCACAGTCCCGCGCCCCAGAGCAGTCTCAAAGGCGTGGCGGCGGACAAGTTATTGGCGGACGGCGAATTTCTCACCGAAGGACTTCGGCTGTGGAGCACGCCCGGGCATGACGGAGATTGCGTGTGCTGGGAGACAACGCAGGCGGACGGCTCCCGCGGGCTGATTTGCGGGGATTCCCTGCAGGCAAACGGCACGCCCACCCAGGGAATTGGCTTTTATCAAAACTTGCAGGATTACCTGTTCACGCTGGATCGCTTGGCCGAACGGGATGTGGATTTCCTGGTGTGCGGCCACGATTACGACGGCATTGGCTGTGTTTTGCGCGGGCGGGACGCGGTGAGAAAAGGAATCGCCTTCTGCCGGGAATGCGTGAACGCGTACGATGCCTTTGTCAAAGACAGGCAGGGAGAGGATGCCGCCCAGATTGCCGTGGAACTGATCAAACAATACGGCTGCGGCATGCCGGAGAAGCTGTTTTTGGCGCTGTACACGGTGACGCAACATATGCGATAAAGGAAGGGAACGACGCATGGCCAGAAACGTATTGATCACGGGTTCTTCCCATGGCATCGGCGCAGCCGCGGACATTGCCTTTGCCAAAGAGGGTTGCAATGTGGGAATCACATATCACAAAAATCCCGAAGGCGCGGAGGAAACTGCCCGGGAATGCCGGAAATATGGCGTTCGGGCGAAGATCTATCAGGTGGACGTGAGCAAGCACGATCAATGCCGGGACATGGTGCGGGATTTCGTGCAGGAATTTGGGAAAATTGACGTGTTGGTGAACAACGCAGGCGGCGCGCTGAAGATCCCTTCGGGAGAATTCAAGGACATGCCCATGGAATATTGGGACGAACAGATCAACCTGAACCTGAACGCGGCGGCGTATTGCTCCCGGTATGCCGTGGAGGATATGGTGGAAAAGGGCACCAAGGGAAAGATCATCAACATTTCTTCCGTGCACAGCAGGGTGACATGGGTAAAGCGCCGGATGTTGCCGTATTCCGCCGGAAAGGCCGGGATGAACATGTTCACGGCGGCGCTGGGCGTGGAAGTTGCCAAATACGGAATCAACGTAAACGGCATTGCGCCCGGGCTGGTGTTTACGAAAATTGCGGACAGATACAATCCGGAGGAACTGGCGTCCTTTCGCCGGAAAATTCCCTATGGCGACGGCGGCACGGTAGACGACATTACGCCCATGATTTTGTTCCTGGCGGATCATGAAAAATCCAGGTTCATTGTGGGGCAGACGTTTTTTCTGGACGGCGGACAGTCTGTGGACGGGTCCATCGAAAGCATGAATTTCCGATGGTAAGTCGCAACGCAGAGAGGAGGAGACAGGGATGCTGAGAAGCCAATGGGAATTTGGAGAGGCGTCGGAATGCCGGCGGGGCCTCATGTGCGGCATGGGCTACGACAGCGATGAATTGCGCCGGCCGATCATCGGCGTGGTCAATTCCTGGAACGAATACAATCCTGGCCATGTTCACCTGATGCAGGTGGCAAAGCGCGTAAAGGATGGCATTCGCGAGGCGGGCGGGTTGCCGGTGGAAGTCATGACCACCGGGATCTGCGACGGCATGGTGTTAAAAGATCCCAAGTATGTGGAAATTCCCAGCAGAAACTCCATCGCGGACCAGGTGGAAATCACGGTGGAGGGCAATTTCTTTGACGGAATGGTCATGCTGTCCACGTGCGATTCCGTGGTGCCTGGGCATTTGATGGCGGCGGCGCGGCTGGATATTCCCACGATTGTGGTAACCGGCGGCTACATGCCCCATGGACAATTCCGCGGGCGGGAGGTTTTGCATATTCATGCGCAGGACAAGGTTGGCACGGCCAAGGAAGGCCGCATGGATATGGAGGAATACAACGGACTGATCGAAAACTCCTGGGGCAGCTGCGGTGCGTGCACGTCCATGACCACGGCAAACAGCATGTGCATGGTGGCGGAAGCGCTGGGCATGACGCTGCCGGGCAATTCCACCGTCTCCGCCGTGAGTTCGCAGCTGTATCACATTGCGTATATGGCGGGCAAGCAAATCATGAACCTGGTGGCGGCAGGCGTTACCGCGAGAAAGATCATGACGGAAGCAGCATTCCAAAACGCCATTAAGCTGGACATGGCGGTGGCGGGTTCGTCCAATCTGATTTTGCACATTCCCGCCATTGCCAACGAGGCCGGATTGGATCTGCCCTGGTGGAAGTATTTCGACCAGGCGTCCAACGACATTCCGCTCATGTCCCATCTGGCGCCGGGCGGTCCATACAGCGTAAAGGATCTGGATCTGGCGGGCGGCATGCCGGCGCTGCTCAAGGAATTGCTGCCCAAATTGGACGGCGATTGCATGACGGTGACGGGGCATACGATTTCCGAAAACATATCGGGCGCGAAGGTATACAACGCCGACGTGATTCGCAGTCTGGAGAACCCGGTGATGAAGCGTCCCGGAATCGGCGTGCTGTATGGAAACCTGGCTCCAGAGGGCGCGATTGTGAAAATTGCGGCGGTACAGGAACATCTTATGCGCTTTTCCGGACCGGCACATGTGTTTGATTCCCTGCATGACGCGCTGGACTGCCTGCGCAGCGGCGGCGTCCAGCCCGGAGAAGCGCTGATTTTGCGCTATATGGGCCTGAAGGGGCGATTCGGCACCACCGCCTTCACCTTTCAGGAGGAACTCAAGGGCATTCCGGAATTGTACGATACATGCGCCATCATTACGGACGGACGCTTTTCCGGAGGAACGTCCGGACTTTCCGTGGGCTATGCGTCTCCGGAGGCGGCGCTGGGCGGGCCGTTGGCGCTGGTGCAGAATGGGGACATGGTAACCATTGACGTGCCCGATCGTGCCATTCGCGTAGAAGTGGAGGAGACAGAAATGGCGCGGCGAAGGCAGCAATTCCATTGGACGTTCAAGGCGGAGGAATATCCCCGGTATTTGAATCTGTTCGTGAAGAACGTAGGTTCCATGGCCAAGGGCGGCATATGGGAAGTATGACGGCGGATGTTTTGGTGATCGGCAGCGGAATTGCGGGATTGCTGGCGGCGCGGGAGGCGCTGCGTCTGGGCGCGAGGGTTACGCAAATTGCCGATGGCGGCGGCTCGTCGCCCTTTATCCATGGCGTATGCGTGCCGATGCTGCCGGAAGATTCCGTCGAATGCTTTCGCCGGGACACCATTCGCAGCGGGTATGGCGCGGGAGATCCGGAATTGGTCGCCATGCTGTGCCGGGGCAGCAAAGCTGTACTTCCGCTGCTGGAGGAATTGGGCATAGACATCAACCGTGCGGACGGTGGCCCCGAATTGCTGCGGCCCCTGGGCG
>JAQXRL010000275.1 GCA_029218505.1 Eubacteriales bacterium
GGGCTTCGTGATCTATACCCACCAACGCACGGTCTTTGTCCTTCCCTGGGAAGAAGAAGCAAAATCGTAAATCATTGCCCGCGCATTCGGCCTGCCGCCGGTTGCGCGGGTTTTCCTTTGGGGCGAACAGGCAAGATAACCCCCCAGTTCAACTGGGAGGCATGAAAACAAGCTTTCGCAAATGGCGGGAGCCACATGCGAGATGCGGTTCCGCTGGGAATGACAAGATTCCAGTTCTGTACAAGGTGGAATAGAAAGCTTCGCGAATCTCCGAAAAGGGGACTCACGAAGCTAAGGGCGTGATTGCAAATAAATTCGGCCCCTCTTTAGAGGGCGACCATAGGATATTTGCCCTTATAGGGCTTGGTCAATCCACCCGGTTATGACTTTGGGGCGCTTTTGGCATTCTGAATTCTGTCCCATGTGCAAAACGCATATCTTCTCTAAAGCAGGCGCAGGAAGCAACGCTGCCGGAAGGTGGCGGCAATTCCTGGGGCTCGAATCCCAAAACCGGCAAAGGAGTGGCGCGCATGAGGAGACGTCTGGCCTGGGTGCTTGTGGCAATGATCCTTTTTTTGCCTGTCTGTCAGGCATCCGAGGCGGAATTCCGGGTGGACGCAAAGGGCGCGGTGCTGATCGATGCAACCAGCGGACGCGTCCTCTATGGCCAAAATATGAACGAAATGCTGCCCATGGCGTCCACTACGAAAATCATGACCGCCCTGTTGGCGCTGGAGAACGCCACGCTGACCGAAGACGTGACGGCAAGCGCAAACGCGTCCGGCGTTCCCGGCACGTCCATTTATCTGTCGAAAGGGGAAACGCTTTCCATGGAGCACATGCTCTACGGATTGATGCTTCGCAGCGGAAATGACGCAGCGGTGGCGATTGCAGAGCACATTTCCGGCAGTGTTCGTGCGTTTGCCGAAAAAATGAACCAACGCGCCAGCGAATTGGGCGCCGACGCGCATTACGTGAATCCTCATGGTTTGGACGCCGCCGGACACAGCGCATCCGCCCTGGGCCTGGCAAAAATCATGCGCGCCTGTATGCAACTGGAATCCTTCCGAACCATAACGGCCACAAAGAAAAAAGTCATTCCCTGGGAAGGGAATGAATACAGCCGCGTTTTGGAAAACAAAAACCGCTTGCTGTCCAGTTATGAAGGCGCCACCGGCGGAAAAACCGGTTACACATCCAAGGCAGGCCGATGTCTCGTTTTTTCCGCAAAGCGGGATGGCATGGAACTGATCGGCGTGGTTCTCTCCTGTCCCACCTGGTTCGATACGGCCACCGTTCTTTTGGATTACGGATTTGAAAACTACGGACTGAAAACCGCCCTGACGGACGGACAGTTCGCCGTGGACGTGCCCGTCTCCGGCGGAGCAAAGAATACTGTTCCCGCCGTGGCGCAGGGAAATTTGGCCGGCGCCGTAGGAATTTCGGAACACTATTCCGTGACATACGACCTTTACGAAATGGAAGCGCCTGTAAACAAAGGCCAGCGCGTTGGCACCGGAAAACTGATGATAAACGGCGAAAGCGTCGCCACATGTCCGCTCATTGCCGGAGAAAGCGTTGCGGAAGGCGGTTTTTTCCGCGCGTTACGGCGGATCCTGTCCCGTTGGGGCATGATGTTTCAACCCGCAGAAAACCGCGCCTACGCAGAAGATTATTCCGGCGTAACGCAGTACAGCCAATTTCCCTGCAAATCCATCACGCCATAGACGTCTTCTGTTTCCGCGAAGAGCAGTTTTTCGGAAACCAACCGCAACTGCAAATACTCTGCCGGGAGAATTTCCCCGCCGTTTTCATCCATCAACCCATAGCGCACGCTGCCTGCATCCGGGTTGTAACGGGTTTCCCCCAGGTTTTCGTCGATATATTCCTCTGCGTCGAATGTTAAAAACGCATACAACGCGCCGTCTTCACCATCGCCAAGATACAAGATGTGCTGATAGAAATCTGTCTTAGGCGTCCCGTCGCTTCCGTATATTGCGCAACACTGTTCTCCCCAAATACCGTTGGACACCACCAGCGAGCCGCCGCCCCAGGCAACAGACGCCAGCGCGTTCAGCTGCATTTTGCACATGCCGTTTGCGTCCCATACCTGGATTTCGTTTTCGCAATACAGCAAGAGATATTCCCCTACAATTCCGCAATACACACCCTGCGCATCCCATGAGCGCAAGGGCATCTGCGCGTTTTTGTCGTATAAGTCAATGCTCTTCCCCGAAATCCCCGCCCAAAATCCGTCGCCGCGAAATATTTCACGATAAATTGGCTGCACGTGCCAATTCCCATCCGGATCGATCAAGCCCGTCCCGTGATCTGTAGATACCACAGCCAGTCCATCCTGAAAATCTCCCGCCGAAAGAAACTGCGGCTCTATTGCCCAATCGCCCTGCGCATTCACGTATCCATACATGTTTTGCTGGGGAGACAGCGCCTTCATGCGTCCATCCGAAACAGCAGACAGGCCGGAAAGCGTCTTTGCGTCTGACGCGCATTCCCCATCAACCGGATCAATCCGGTAAATCTGATCGGATTCATCGTCCAACACGTTTGTTCGAAGGGCCAGATATCCGTCTTCTCCGTTGGAGACAATGGCGGTGTACCATGCCTCGATGATCTCCTCTCCGGTTTCGCGCATTCCGCCCAGCAGACCATTTTTCCGAAAGACAAGAATGTCCCCTGCGCGGGCCAGCATTTCATAGGCAATCTCCGTACGCAACGAGCCGGTTTCGTCCATTACGGCATAGAGCCGCTTGTCTTCCACCCGCTTGCCCGCGGCAAAAAGGCCGTTTCCCAGGGAAAAAATGTCCTCCCATTCCCCTGCCTCCACCAAAGCCCCGCCTTCCGAATTCAGCAAAGCGCAAGCGCCTCCAAACCATACCGCGATCGCCTTTGAATCGCTCTCCGGTTCGGCAGGTGCCGCCGCCATTTGTCCAAAGAGGAACATCGCCATAATTGCCAACAGGCAGATTTTTTTCATGGGTACATCTCCCTTGACAACGTTCACGTCCTGTTTACTATACCAGAAAATCCGCCAGCTTGTGCAAAGAGAACGTAAAATATTGTATTTTCACCGGAAACATCTGGACAAATGCAGTCGATTGTGCTATAATTTCATCTCGTCGGCGGGAATTGATTCTCCTGTAAACGAACAGTTGCGCCAGTAGCTCAGTCGGATAGAGCAACGGCCTTCTAAGCCGTGGGTCAGGGGTTCGAATCCCTTCTGGCGCGCCATATGGTGGGTATAGCTCAGTTGGTCAGAGTGCCAGGTTGTGGCCCTGGAGGCCGTGGGTTCGAGCCCCACTACCCACCCCATTTGCTTGCTTTGCAATCTTGGGGCGTAGCCAAGCGGTAAGGCATCAGACTTTGACTCTGACATTCGCAGGTTCGACCCCTGCCGCCCCAGCCAAATTGGACCCATTAGCTCAGTCGGCAGAGCACCTGACTTTTAATCAGGGTGTCCCAGGTTCGAATCCTGGATGGGTCACCATTATACGATGCGGAAGTGGCTCAGTGGTAGAGCACCGCCTTGCCAAGGCGGGGGTCGCGGGTTCGAATCCCGTCTTCCGCTCCATCATCAACCGCCTGTGATTTGCAGGCGGTTTTTAATATGCTCACAAAGCCGATTTGTATAAGCATTCGTAGCCACAAACCAAGATTTTTTTCACCTGGTTGACCCCAAGGATTACCTGACAGTGGCCTAAAGTGGACGTTATAGATAATTGGGGTATTCAGATTTATATTCATTTTTATGCACGTATACTCCCTTTTTCGCAAAAGTATGTATAGAAGCGAAAGAAACTGCGTTTCAAAGAGAAAGATTCAGGTGATTGTGATAAAATCGAGAGGAAATCATTAGATCAGAGGGAGTGGATTGATGAGAAACAACGAGATCGCTATGGTCGGTGTGCCGATGGACTTAGGGGCGGACCGGCGTGGCGTCGACATGGGGCCTAGTGCCATCCGCTACGCATCGGTG
>JAQXRL010000276.1 GCA_029218505.1 Eubacteriales bacterium
CAGTTACCGCCGCAGCCGGACTTGCGTTCGCCTTTCTCTCTCTGCGCGGCAAAAAGATGCTGAATGTCTGAAAGAGCAATCGCGCTTTATGATCGCAAGCCTGCAGGTCATGCCGTTGAAGCCGAATTCCCCGTGCGCATCGCCTCTGCCGGTGTGTAAGAAGGAAGCCGGCGGCCAGGCTGCATAAAGTCGGTTCAGACAGGCCACGCACGTCAAAATGCGCCTTGTTCCAGGAGATGCCGCCGTTCCATGGTTCAAATGGGAAAGACCAGTTTCACCATGCAGTCCTTGTGCGTTTTTGCGTTGCCAAAGGAAATAGACGCGCGATTCCCGTAGCAAAGCAAGATCTTTCACCGGAAAACCTACGCCGTCGTCCTCGATGTCAATCCGTATGGAATCGCCAATCCGCTGGGCGCGTATATCGATGTTGCCGTTTTCCCGGCTGCCAAAACCATGAATGACGCAGTTTTCCACAATTGGTTGCAAGATGAAGTGAGGCACCGGCATATCCCGAATGCTTTCATCCATTTCGACCTTCATCCGGTAATGCCGCTTTTTGCTCAGATTGATCAGTGCAATATATTCCTGCACGTGCTCAATCTCGTTTTGTATGCTGCCCGTTTCGCTTTGCAGATGGAAACCGGTTTTATAGAAATGTGCAAGGCTCGTAATCATTTTTTGAACGATCGAGTAATCCTCATCCTGTGCCGCCCAATAGATCGCGTTCAGCGCGTTGTATAAAAAATGTGGATTAATTTGCGCATTGAGCAGACGAATCTGCTGGGCCTTATCCGCCTGTACCATTTCCATCTCCCGCTGGCGAGCGGCAGACATTTTCTCCATCAGCATGTTGAAATGCCTTTCTATTCGACTCAGCTCATCGAACCCCGTCACAGGAATGCGCACCTGCATATCATCTGTATTGCTCGCATGATCCATGGTCACGACCATACTTTCTATGCGATGAACGATACTTTTTCGATACAGCGCATCTGCCACAGACAACGCCGCGCCAGTCAGCAGCAGCGTGATCAGCACGATATATCCGGTAAGGATGTTCACCTTTTTCGTAAAGGCATCCAACGGCATCAGCAATTCCAATTTCCATGTCCCCTCCTGAATGGGGCTGGATAAACATAGCATGTTTTTCTTCTTCCGCAGCGCTTCCGAGTTTGCTTCTGACGTCGTAGACGCAATGATGTTTCCGCTGCCGTCCGTCAGGCAAAATACGCACGTGCTGTCTTGTGCCAATGCTTCTACCATCGCCGCAGCATACGCTGTTTTTTCCTGAAACACAACGATATATCCCAGCATACGGTCATACCGCTGGATATCGCGCATCATGCACGCAAGCGCGACATAGGCTTCCCCATTTGCCATTCCCGCGCTTGTCAAATCCGCGCATATCCAATGGAACCCTGTCAAATGCCGATTGACCAGCGCGATGCCACTCGCTTCCGCGATGCTCAAAAACGCTTCTCGATCGAGCGTTGTCGCCTTGTCGATGCTGGCGTACTCACAATCATATTCATATACGATTTTTGCCATGGATATGTTTCCAAGCAGTTCGTAATTGACGAGCAACTTCTTCAACGCCGCCATGTTATCCAGTTGGCTCGCTCGGCTGTACTCGGATGATGTAGAATCCCGAAGAATGGTTTGCAGTTGCATATTGGATCTGAGGAGATCTGCCGTCATTTGCGCATAGGACATCATATCTTCCACCTTGTTCTTGGCCTGGTTTAGCACCAAACCGCCTGCCTCCTGCTGCGCACTGACATAAGAAGAACATACAAAACGATATGCCAATACACCAAACACGATCAGGGGCACACATACAATGATTAATGAAATGCTTATCAAACGAAAGCGCAGGCTATTTGTTGCCTTTTTCATACAATTACTCCTATAAACTCAATGCTGTTTCCTGTATTGCTTCGGTGTTTTTCCTGTGTGCTGATGAAATGCCTTTGAAAAACGTCCGACATCCTGATATCCAACCAATGCCGCGATTTCCTTCACGCTCATCATCCCTGTCGATAACAGTTTTTTCGCCGCTTCCATGCGCGTGCGAAGAATGCATGAGGAAATGGTTTCTCCTGTTTCCTTTTTAAAGATCGTCGAAAGATAGTTGGGCGTTATATATATCATCTTCGCAAGGCTCGCAACAGAAAGTTCCCGCGCATAGTGCTTTTGAATGTAAGATATTACCGTTTCAATCGGTTTAGAATACGTGCGCGCGCTGTTTCCTTCCACAGAAGAGGATGCATCCGCCATTTCTTGCAAGATGCCACACAGTTCCTCCATTGTTAAAGGCTTTTCCAAAAAATCCACAGCCTTCATGCGAATAGCTGCGCGATAATCCTTTCCAGACGCATAACCGCTCATGAATACTACGCGGCAATCAGACAGCTGTTCCAGGATTTTTTCTGCGGAAGCGATGCCATCCAGCCCAGGCATCTTGACATCCAGCAACGCAACATCCGGTTGTAATCGTTTGCATAACGCGATTGCTTCTTCACCATTGCCTACTGCACCAGCAACTGTGTAACCAAGTTCTTGCCAAGGGATATGTCGCACCAGATTTTCGAGAAACAAGGCGTCATCGTCCGCGATCACAATGCGAAGCATTTCTACATCCTCCATCATGCATGGTTCCTATTTTTATTATATGCAAATTTCATTTTTCGTCCAGTAGTTTGGCAGAATAGCATAGAATGTGACGTGTTTTTGTAGAATACGCAGCTTGTTTCGCTTAAATGTATTCATTATAATAAACGCAAATGGACGCTGCCAGGACGCAATTCTATATGACACCGGCTTCTTCATCGCATATTTGGGATTCAACTTTATGATTTTTGAAGGTAGGGACATAAATGACGCAACAACGGCAGAAGAACGCGAGAATGTCTGTTCAACGCAAAGGGTTGCTTCGGCAATACATGCGAACACAC
>JAQXRL010000277.1 GCA_029218505.1 Eubacteriales bacterium
ACATCGAAGATGTCGAATCCCCGAAAAGGAGATTTATGAAGCGAAGCGTGTGATTGACAGCCATCTCGATGCCCTCTTTCGAGGGGGCCAAAAGCGTTTTGCCCTGATAGGGCTTGGTCAAATCAACCCTTCAACGGGTGGTTATGACTCGCCGAATCAAGGAAAAATCAGCCGAACTAGGCATGGAACAACGTCATAGAGGCTGTTCTGCCGGGACCGGCGAGGGTTTGTATTGTACAAGGCGGAGGAAAATGCGGAATGAGCCCCGAAACGGGAATTCGCAAATCGCATCATGGACAATCCTTTCGATGAAATCTTCAGAGGACACCCCTTGGATACCAACGACAGGATGTTTCCCCTTGCGTGCGAAGGCTTGTTCTCTCTTGAGGGAGGACGGTTTACGGACGGCGGCGGGGCTTTGGGGGTTCTGGCCGGCACGGCGCTTTCCGCAATTGGGAACATAGCAGGCGCATATCGGGCAGGCAGGCATCAAAGAACATTTGATAGCCTGCGCACAGACGGTTTTTCCCCAGCGATTCACCGGGATGCGCAGGCTCCCGGTCTCTGGCACATCCTCCATGACACAGGAAACGATATGCGCATGCCGTGCAATCCGGGTTTTCCGCCGCAGAGCGGCGCAAAAATTCTATCAACTTCGGGGAATTTGCCAGCCGGGAAAAGGAGGGTTGGTTGATATTGCCCAACCGCCAATCGTCCAGCGCATAGAAATCACCGGGATAAACATCTCCGTTGCTTTCAATGACAAAAGAAGGAGCGCACTGGCCGGAGAAGCCGCAATGCTCCGGCGGTTGTCCCCATAGCATGTTCAGCCAGTTGTCGAAAGCGCGTATGCTGACATAGCGGCCATGCCGCAAGCAATGGGCATATTGCCGGTAGACTTCGATGAGAAAGCTTCCATAAGCGTGCGCGCTCAGGGAATTTGTGCCGCAAGGCGTCCACAGCGGATCCAGACAGGGAATAAACTGCAGAAATCCATGCGGGGCAAGGGATTCAAAGACTTCCTTTGGATGTTCCGCCACGGCGGCATCCACCACACAGAGAACGTTGTATGGGATTCCGGCGCATTTCAGCGCGCCCGCGGTTTTTAAGCTTCGATCCCAGGTGCCATTTCCGCAGACGTCCAGGCGGCGGGAATCGTGAATGCGCTTTGTGCCATCCAAGGAAAGTCCCACCAGAAAGCGCCCTTCCCGCAGTACGGATAACAAATCATCGTTCAGGCAAAGGCCGTTGGTCTGAATGGCATGATGGACGGGAATGGAACGCGTGTTATATGCTCGCTCCAGCGCCAAGACCTGACGGAAGTATTCCGCGCCGGCCAGCGTTGGCTCACCGCCTTGGAAGGCAAGATACACACATTCGTCGCCATAAAAAAATGTGCGGCGCAACAGGTTTTCCAACGTGCTTTTGTCCATGACGGGCAGCGTTCCTGATGCGCGGCGCGTCAGTTCGTCCGCATAAAAGCAGTAAGAACAACGCATGTTGCACGAGCCTGAAACAGGTTTGACCATGATGGAAACAGGGGGCATGGCCGTCATCCTTTCACGCTGCCTGCCAGCAATCCCGATACGAAATGCTTTTGCGTAAAGAAAAACAGGACGTAGATGGGAATACCGGAGACAAGAGTAGCCGCCATCAGCAAGTTCCAGTAGATTTCGCCTTCATCCCGAAACGTTGCCAGGGCAAGCTGCACGGTGCGCATGGAATCCTTGGTGGTCATCACCAGCGGCCAGGTATATTCGTTCCAAGTGCCGGTGAATTTCAACACCGCCAGAGAAGCCAGAACCGGACCGCTCAGCGGCAGATAAATTCGCAGAAACTGTCGGAAACGGCCGCAACCGTCGATGCGGGCGGCATCATCCAGTTCGCTTGGAAATCCCATGTAGAATTGCCGGCACAGAAATACGCCAAAAGAACCCGCGATATACGGCAAAATCAATCCGGCATGGGTGTTCATCAGGCCGGTGCCCCCTTGTCCCAGCCAGTTGTTTCCTCCGGCAAAGGGAATTGCGCGGATCAGCAAGAACACGGGAATCAGCGTAACCTGCGCGGGAATCATCATGCCGACGAGGATCAGCATAAACAAGGGTTCCCTTCCACGAAAGCGAATGCGGGCAAATACGAAGCCGGACATGGAATTGATAACCAAACTGATGATCACCGTAACGACCGTGACCACCAGGCTGTTGTAGAAATATCGAGGCCAGTTGCCGTTTTGCATGGCAACGGCATAATTGGCAAATTGGGGCACGCTGGGAATCAGGTTGAGTTCCGGAGCGTACACTTCATTCATGGTTTGCAGGGACACGGAAACCGTCATCACCAGCGGAAAGCCCATGGAGAAACATAAAACCACGATGAACAGCCGAGTGATCAGAAAAAATTTGCGATCCGCGGAAGTTTTGTCCATGATCTATGCCTCCTTTTCGCCGCGCTTGCCCAAAGCGTAGTTCATCAGCGTAATTGCCAGCATGATGACCAGCAGAACAACGGACATGGCCGCGGCATATCCCATGCGAAATTCGGCAAAACCCCTTTGGTAAATCTGGTGAACGATGGTGGTGGTGCTGTACAGCGGGTCCCCGCCGGTCATCAGTTTCACTTGATCGAAGGTTTTGAAGGATTCCAGCATCGTGGTAATCAGCACAAAAAAGGAAACAGGGCGCACCATGGGCAGCGTAATATGAAAAAGCTTGTTGAATTCGGAAGCTCCGTCCACCGTGGCGGCTTCATATAATTCTTCCGGAATAGACTGCATTCCGGCAAGGTAAATCAGCATGCAGTAGCCGATGTTTTTCCAAATATGCACAAAGATCAGACAGGGAAGCGCGGTGCGCACGTTGAAAAGCCAGTCCACGCCAGTCAGGCCGGCCATGCGCAAGATTTTGTTGATCAGGCCCGCAGTGGGATCCAACAGCATCAGCCAAATCATGGCAACGGCGGTCATGGAGGTGGCATATGGGAAGATCATGAGCATGCGGATGAACCGGATGCCGCGGATCTTGCGGTTCAGGACCGATGCCGTCGCAAAGCCCAGCACCGTCAGCGCTACGACGCCAAAAAAGGCGTAAATTGAAGTGTTTTTCAGCGCCATCAAAAACGCCTTGTCCCGAAACAGGCGCCGGTAATTTTTTAAGCCAACCCAATCGGCGGAATCCAGATTGTAGTTGGTGAAGCTATAGTAAATATTCATCAGAATGGGATACAGGACGAACAGGGCAAAAAAGAGCAAAAATGGCGATAGCATCAGCCAGGCCACCCGTGTGTCGCCCTTGTCATAGCGAACGATTTTCCGACGTGTTTTCATCATGTCCGTTCCTTTGCTTGGGTGGGGAAATGTACGGCGCGCGGACGGAACGGCAAAAACCGTCCGCCCGCTGTCGAAAGATTCTTCGTCAATAATCCATTTCGAATTCCAGGGTTTTTTGCGCTTCTTCCAGCGCAGTAGCGGCGTCCATATCGCCAAAGAGGACGTTTTGCACAAGTTCGTTGCGAACGGTCTGGAAATTGGTGGACCACACGGCGCGAGGCATGCCAATTCCGTTTTCCACGCAGGCAACGCGAACGCTGTTCCAGGGATCCATCTCAACGAACGCATCCTTCAGAGAGGAAAGCGTTACGGGAATATTGCACATTTCCGCGCGCTTGAGGGTGGATTCCTCGCTCATGACGAAGGAAATGAAACTCCATGCGGCATCGGGATTTTCGCAGTCACGGCCGATAAACAACATGTTGCAGCCGGAGAAAGTAGCAGCGGTTCCGTTGTTGGGAGGCAATGCGATTCCTACCTTGCCCGCATATTCGCTGCCTTCCGCCATCATGGAGGTGAGCGCTACGTTGTTGATCAACGTCATGGCGGCCTGACCCTTCACAAAGGGATTTTCGTTGTTGGAATAGGCAATGTTTACGTCCGGCAGCAGATCCTGCAAAAACTCAATGGCTTCAACTTTTTCGTCTCCCGTGAGGGTGGGATTGGAATCGCTGTCCATATACGTTCCGCCGTTGCCAAACACGAATACATCCAGCTCCACCAGATTGCCGCCCGCAGAGGGGAAACAGAAGCCGGAGAAAGTGATTTCGCCCTTCTCATTCTTCTGGGTCAGGGCGCGCGCGGTTTCCGCCAACTCTTCCCAAGTGGTGGGAACGCTTAGCCCCGCTTCCTCCAGCAAATCGATGCGATACGCAAACACATAAGGCGTGGTGGAGTAACCAATGCCGTACACGTGTCCCTTGTAGGTGCCGTTGGCCAACACGCTGGGCATCAGGTTGTCTTTGCCTTCCCAGGCGTCAAAATACGAATCGATGCACTGATAATGGCCCTGCTCCACGCGGCTTGCCACGGACAAAATACCGTGGCCGATCAAATCCGGACCATCGCCGGCGGCAAAGAGCGTGTTCAATTTGGTGTCCATATCCGCGCCGATGGCGGCGTCGTCATAGAGAATTTTGATGCCGGGATTTTCTGCCTCAAAGGCTTCAATGACCCAATTCCAATATTCGTGCTCCGCTGCGTCAGAGCCAATGCGTTGGAAGGTTAGTTCGATGGTAGCGTCGTTTTCCGCAACGACGGAAAGGCAGCTCAGCGCCAGCATCCATGCCAGCATGATTGCAAAGAATTTCTTCATTCGTTTTGCCTCCTGATAATTGTTTTAGAAAGAAGTACCCAGGTGCTTTCGGCCGTCCAGCAATTGACGGCGCATCCATTCGTTGCCGACAAAATGATCGCCCTGGCCGCGCAGAATCTCGAAAAGATCCCGCCGCATTCGGGAAATGCGCGCCTGGTGTTCTGCGCAGGCGATCAGGTTCGTTTTTTCGCCGGGATCCTGCTCAAGATCATAGAATTCATCTACGTCCGTCAAATTCCACACGTATTTGTACCGGTCGTCCCGAAGCATTCGGGTGGTGTACAGGCCAAATTGCTGGCCGTTGGATGTGCTGGAAATTTGCCGGCGGGCATGCATATCCTCCTGCGGTTCCAAAGGCAACCGCTGTCCGTGCAGAATTTCCGGACGTTCAAGCCCCAGCCAATCGATGATGGAACAGGGGAGATCCAGGCAATTTGATACGAATTCATGGCAGATTCGGGGCGACTTGCCCGGATAACGCACCAACAGCGGCACGCGACAGATGTCGTCATACAACACGTAATGTTTGTCCAGCATCTGATGGCTTCCGCACATGTCCCCATGGTCGGATGTAAACGCAACAATCGTGTTGTCCCGCTGTCCTGCGGCATCGAGCGCGCTCAGAATTCGCCCAATGGCCTGATCCAATTGACTGATAACGCCGTAGTAGCGCGCTACCATGAACCGAAAGTCGGCTTCCCAGGTCATGGAATCCGCGCCCCAGTTGATTGTTTGCTGCTTTTGGCAGTAGGGCTTTTGGACAAAATCATCTCCATAACCATCCCAAGGAAGAATGGATGCGGGGTCGTACATCGTGGAAAATGGAGCAGACGGGCGGCAAGGCAGGTGCGGTTCCTCATAATCCACCCAAATGTGCCATGGCTTGCCTTCGGCGGCAAAGCGTCGAATCATTTCCGAAGCCTGCGCCGCCATCCAGTGCGTGCCGGAATCCTCCACGTCCACGGGGCTTTCGCAGCCCAGCCAGCCGCCGGAATGCTGTGCGTCCGGATATTTTTCCTGTATCCGTTGCTTGTGTCCCGCCCAGCTTACCCATTGATCGTAGCCGAAATCCTTGGGTTTCAGGGTGGGGGAGACATGAAAGCGCCCAAGATACGCGGTGTTATATCCTTTCCGGTGCAATTGCAAAGGCCAGCACCATTCCGGCTGTACGGTGGGCGTGGGCAAAAAATCATAATTCCACTGTGCGCCAAAGGAATCCGGATGGCGTCCGCACAGCAGCGCCTGGCGCGCCGGAGCGCATACCGGAAGGGGCGTAAAGGCGCGGGTGTACTGAATACTTTCTGCCGCCAGGGCGTCCAGGGAAGGCGTCCGCACGGGACGCAATCCCCGGTATCCCACGCAGTCGTGCCGAAGCTGATCGGCATTGATGATGAGCAGATTCATGCTTAAATGCGAGAAATATCGCCGTGCATCGGAGGCAGCATTTCCGGAACCACCAATGCTCCGCCGTTTTCGTAGGACTTAATGACGGCGAAGGTGTATTCCAGGGTCGCCAATGCATCCCGGCCGGAAGCGCGGATATATTCATAGGGCACCTTGTTGGTGATATCTTCCAGGAACGCGTTGATGCGCCGCGGGAAGGTGGCGCTGAAAGAAGACACGCCGTAATTCGTGGTGTTGGGTTCGGGCGACGCCTGGTTCATGGTGCCGCGGCTGGCGTCAAATTCTTTGGGATCCCATACGTGCAGCTTTTCCACGCAGTTTTCAATGGCGAAAGTGCTCTTGGCGCCGCAATGCTCATAGCTCCACCATCCGCCGTAGCCAAACATTGCGTCTCCGCGCTGGGAAATCAGATATCCTACGCCGCCATTGGCAAACTTACAGTGAATGGAGTTTACGCTGAGCATAGCGTCCTCTGCGGTGCGACGAACGCCGGGCTTGTCCAAAAAAGCCTGAATGGCGATGATGTCGCCGCAAAAATAGCGCATGACGGAGAACGGATGGGCGCAGAACGCCTTCAGGTGGGAATAGGGCAGCTGCCAGCGAGGCGCGGTGACTTTGTTATAACTGGCTTCCGTGCCATTGAACCCTACTTTGTGAATGCAGTAAATCAGTTCGCCAACCTTGCCGTCCAACTGACGCTGCTTGGCGTCTTCGGCGGGCTGCGTGAAGTAGTGGTTCAGATCGCAGCCCAGATAGAGCTTGTTCTTGCTGGCGTAATTCACCAGTTCCCGCGCGTCGCGCACATCGGAACAGATGGGTTTTTCCACCAGGACGCTCTTGCGATAGCTCAGGGCCATCATGGCTGGCTCAAAGTGCATGGAGCCGTTTTCGTAACCGGAAGTGGTGACGGAAACGATGTCGATTTCCGGCATCGCCTTGAGCATTTCTTCCTCGTCGTAAAATGCGCGGCAACCGAATTCTTCGGCAGCCTTGTCGGCCTTTTCTTTTACCAGATCGCACACGGCAACCAATTCCGCCAGGGGATTTTCCTTGTAGCAGCGCGCGTGGGTATTGCCGATGCCGCCCATGCCGACCACAGCAACTTTCAATGCCATTTTTGTTTCCTCCTTAATCAGTCGTTTTGTTTTTTGTATCGCGAAGGTGTGATGCCCAATTCCTGGGTGAATTCTCGGGAAAAATAACTCAAGCTGCGAAAACCAACCTGCATTGCGGTGTCGCCGATGGAACAATTTGCCTGCAAAAGGCCCATTGCCCGGGCAAAACGGTAACGCCGCAGGTATTCCTGGGTAGAAATGCCCATTACCTGGCGAAATTGACGGGAAAGATAATCGTCCGATACGCCAACCTGGGCGGCAATGCGGTGAACGCTTAAATCGCAGTCGCTGTATTGTGCGTCGATGACGGACAATGCCTGCCGCACGTATGCGGGATAAGCGTTGTCTCCCTTGCCGCTGTCGCCGTGCGCGCACAGGGCGCGGGAATACTCCACCAGCAAGGACGCCAATTGATTGCGCAGGCGGATTCTCCAACCCAAGGGGTGCGCCTTGCATTCTTCATACATGGACGTGATGAGCCGCAAAAACAGCTTGCGTTCGCTGAGCGTCAGATGCAACAGCGGCGGATTTGGCGCAGATTCCTGCCGGAACAGCAAGTCCATGCCGGGCAACCCGCGCAGCTCTTCCACATAAGCGTCAACGGCGCTTTCGCCAAATACGCAATTGTAGATTCTCGTGATTCGGTTGCCGGAATATTTGTGACGGACGCCTGGACGCAAAATGAAAATGTCGCCTTCCGTCAGCAGCGTGCTCAAGTCCTCCACGCTGTGCAGGCAGTATCCTTCCGTAACATACACCAATTCGTAGAAGTCATGGTCGTGGCGTCCGCTGCTGGTGTGATAGGATGGAGACACATGCACGGCGGGATCTCCCGGCGCAACCATGGAATCCAGATGAACCGTATTGGCCATGAGAACCTCCCGCGCTATTTCCCGGGGAACATTTCGTCCAGATAGACGATGCGCCCGGTATTCAGGGATTCGATGGCGGCATGAATGACCTGCTGCGCTTTCAATCCCTGCAGGCCGCTGCCGTCGATGTCCTCAGGCTTTACGCCTGCGTCCACTTGCCGCACAAACGTGCGAATGCGATCCCGGAACGTATCGTCAAAATTGGAGAATCCCCCGAAAATGGGATTGGTGTATACGCGTTTTTCCGGATTGCCTGCAGGGTACAAGGTTGCTTCCCGCCACATATCCTCAAAGACAAGGCGTCCCTTTACGCCGGCAACCTCGCATCGTTCCATGGGATGTCCGCGGGCAATGTCGTAACTGGAGGTGAGATGCCCTACGGCGCCGCACTTGAACTTCATGTTGATGCTGGCGGTGGACCAGATGGTTCTGCCGGGTGCCTTCATGGCAAAGCACTGCACGGCCTCCACGTCGCCCATAAAATAGCGGATAATTTCGCAGGAATGGGGATTCAGCGCTTTCAGATGATAATATGGGGATTCGAAATCCTGGGGCTTGCCGATCCAAAGCGCCATGTTGCAAAACAGCAAATCGCCGATCAAGCCTTCCTCCTGCCACTTCTTTGCGGCGCGGGCCGCAGGCGTAAACCGGTGGTTGAAGTCGATGGCGAAGCAGCGGTTCAGGCGAGCGGCGGTGTCCACCATTTTCTGGCCGTTTTCAATCAGGTTGCTAATGGGCTTTTCCGTAAGCACATGGCAACCCGCTTCCAGTGCCTGAATGGTGGGCAAATAGTGATCGGAAGAATATTCGTATCCTCCGGTGGCCACGGAAACCAGGTCGGGCTTCAATTCACGAAGCATGGTGGGCGCGTCCAGGTAATAGGGCACGCCCAGCTTTTTGGAAGCCGCAATGGCGCGCTCTTCATTGATGTCACACACGCCCACCAGATCTACAAGCTCGTCTTCCTGATAGATACGGGCATGCAGATTTCCGATATGCCCCAGGCCGATGACGCAGACTCTAAGCATGGTTTTTCTTCCTTTCTGGTCAAATGGCGCGGCAGGAAAAGGGTTCCTGCGCTTTTGTAATGCACAGGCGTTCTACGCCGGGACCATGGATGTTTTTCGTTTCCAGCGTTACGGCGTCGCCCCAAGCGAGGATCCAGGGAGACGCGCCGTTGCGAAGAATCGTAAGGTTCACAAGCTCCACGCGTTCGCAGTTGGCCAGATGCATCAGCGGCACGTCCGCTTCCGGCGCAAATGCGATTCGGCTGTCCCGGATGGCAATGCGAACCGGGTTTTGTTCATCGCCGTATGCGGTCAGCGGCATGGTGATGCCCTGCGCATCGATTTTCTGAAAGCAGATTTCAGAAAGCGGACGGTTCTTCTGCCATAATTCATTCCCGGAATAGTTAAAATGCAAAAAACGATCTGCATTTTCCACGCGGCAGCGGGAAAAAACGATGTTGCGCGGTTCCAAGGGAATGGGGAACGAGAAATCCGCGTAGTACGTGAAAACGCTGAGCATGTTGAAGCGGTGTTTTCCGTCCTTTGCGGGATGCGCGCCGGCGATTTTTTCTTCCTTGGTGAGACTTCCCCGGAACACATGCCTGGCGGGGCCAAAGATGTGGCAATCTTCCACGAACACGTTGGTGCCGCCAAACCGGAACGCGCTGCAGGCGGTGTTGATTTCGCATCCCTGCACGGTAACGTTTTGGTTGGCGAAGCCTGCGATACAATCGTCGCCGGTGTAAAAATTGCAGCGATCGATTTGGATGTTCGCGCAGCTTGTGACATGGATACCATCGTGTCCGGCCAGCACGGTGATGTTTTCAAACACCAGGTTGCGGCTGTGGAACACGGCGTGCGCCCAATTGCCGGTGTTTTGAATGGTGTAGCCGGAAAAGCGGATGTTTTCGCAATCGTGGGCGTCGATTCCGTGCGGCCCGCGATAATTTTCCTCGCCCGCTTCGTCGTAGGGATCCATTCCGTCGATTACAGAACCTTCGTCTCCCACAATGGCGGCGTCCCGGGCATGCAGCAAGCGGATCAGCGCGTTGTTCCACCGGCTGCCGGGAATGCGCAAGATGGAACAGGACGGATCCTGATCGGCGCTTTGCCGCGACCAGGGAATATCCGAAATTTCCTCTTTTTCCAAGGGCTCGATAGCGTCGCGGCGGTAGGCGAAATAATCCTCCGGGTCTCTGGAGCCGATCAGCTTTGCGCCGGATAGCAGATGAAGCGTGACCCGGCTGCGCAATCGAAAGCCGCCGGTGTGATGTTCGCCCGCCGCCAGGCAGACCTCCCCGCCGCCGGAGAGATAGCAGTCGTCAATCGCCTTTTGCAGGGCTTCGGTTTGCGCTGCTCCGGGTGGAACGACAAGGCGCATAAAATTGCCTCCTTCGGCCGGCCGCCCGCAAAAACGCGGGCGGCGTCGGGTACAAATCAGTGCTTCTGCTGCAGTTTCACGGCGTCGGCAATGCCGCCGATGTATTTGCTGTCATATGCCTCCTGAGAAGACACGAAGGGACGGTCGTTCATCAGGAAATTGGTATACATGGGATCGGGGCGTCCCGTCTCCGCCTCGCGCTTGGCGATCCATGCCTGCATGCGATTTTTCAGCACTTCCACAACCTCAGGGTTTTCAGCGGCAACGTTGTTGTTTTCCTCCGGATCCTTGATGAGGTTGTACAGTTCAATTTCGGGTTTGAAGTGGAAATCCGGTTCCAGCGCCACGATGAGCTTCCATTCCGGCGTGCGCCAGCCATGCTTGCGCATCCAGGTACATTCGGTGATGTAGAATTCCGGTTCGGCTTCCCGTGCTTCGCCGCGAACCAGGGGCATCAAGCTGCGGCCTTCCATGGGCAGGTTGTTTTCGATGCCCATGATGTCCAACAGGGTGGGTGTAACGTCCTTTAGCTGGCAATAATCGCCGTAGCGCTTGCCTTCCGGCAGATGGCCCTTCCAGCGAATGATCAGCGGCACCACCAGCGTGCAGTCATACATGCCATGATGGTCGAAATAGCAATCGTGATCGTACAGCGTTTCGCCGTGGTCGGATACGAAGATCACCACGGTGTCCTCCTCCAGGTTCAGCTGTTTCAGCTTGGTAAGAATCTGCTGGATGCAGGAATCCATGTAGGCAACGGCGGCGTCGTACTGCGCAATGACGTAGTCCGGATTCGTGCAGCCATCCGGAACCCAACTCTTGATATAATCGCCGAAGGGCTTGAAGTCGTATACCTTCTGCATCCGCTTGTCGTTGGGATCGCAGGCATCGCCCTGGAAGAACATGCCCTGGAAGGGCTGCGGCGGCAGATAGGGGGAATGAGGATCCATGTGGCGCAGAAACAGCATGAAGGGCTTATCCTGCGCGGCCAGGCGTTCCAGTTCCGGAAGGACCACTTCATTCATGTTCTCTGCCTTGTGGGCGCGCCCGTCGTCGTGATCCGGGCCCCAGCCGGAAAAGGACAGATAGTTGTCGTAGCCGCGGCCTGCCGCATTGCCTTCAAAGCCTACGCAGGTGGTGGTATATCCGTTGTCCCGCAGGATTTCCGCCAACACCGGAACGCCGTCCACGATCTTTTTTTGACTCAGGCCGACCACGCCCGTGCCAAAGCAGTCGCGTCCGGTCATCATGTTTGCGTAGCCGGGAGTGGTGGGAATATGGGGGGAGAAACAGTTGTCAAAGGTAATGCCGCCCTTGGCATATTCCGTGATGTGGGGCGTGTTCAGGCGCGCGTACCCGTAATGGCTCATATGGTTGCGGCGCAGGCTGTCGATGCCGAAGAAAAGCAGGTTGGGTTTCTTGCTCATGATATCGTCCTCCGTATTATATTTCATAGATTTTCGGATCGTTGACATTTACCCGGCGTCCTTCGCGGGCAGACACATAGCATGCCAGCACCAGACGAAGGGTGTCGCGGCCTTCCTGCGCGGAGCAGATGACATCGCCGCCGGCGAGGAAATCCGCCAGAGGTTTGGCCTGCCAGCCCAGACGCGGACTATGGGCGTTGGGGCTGGGAATGCCGCTGTCGGTCCAATCCGCGTCGCCTTCCCGATACCACTTCAGGCCGGGCATGTCTTTGACGCGGGGCAGACGCGCGCCCGGGTTATCCCCGAAGTATTGCTGGATGCTGCCGCCTTCGCAGTAGACCTCGGTGGTGATTTCGGAGGCGCAGCAGGTAAAGGAACAGCTGATCTCCGCGATCATGCCGTTGGCGTATTGGAACAGCGCCACGGCATTGTCGTTGGGAACCTTGGGGTTGACCATGGTGCTCATTTCGCACATGACCGTTTCCGGCATGCCGAAGATCCATTGCATCATATTGATGGGATGGGAAGAGTCGTCCGCGAAAATATCCCGATTGTGCTTGGGAGACGCGTGCCAGCTGTTTTCGAAGTTGGCCCAGGTGTGGGTTCCCAGACAGTGGCGGCGGCGATAGAGACACACTTTGCCCAGTTCCTGGGTTTGGATCATTTCGCGGATCTTCTGGTTCTGCGGATCGGTGCGCATTTGCCAGGCCATGGTGAAGCGGACTCCGCTGTTTTCCACCGCGCGAACGATACGGTCAGCCTGGGACATGGTAAGCGCCATGGGCTTGTACAGGATAATATCCTTGCCGGCAGCGGCGGCTTGCTCCACAAGTTCCGCGTGCAGATCGGTTTCGGAGGTGATGATAACGGCTTGGATATCCTTGGAAAGAAGCTCCTGAACGGTTTCGCATCGGGTTACATTGTGATCGGCGCAGGATTTTTCCGCTCGCGCAGCATCGTGATCCCATCCGTAAGCGGGTTGTACGCCATATTCGGGATGTTCGCGCCATTGACCGGCAATGGCGCCGATATGTCCGTGTGCAAAGCCTAAAATACCAATGCGGATCATAATCCATCCTCCTTATCGAGCGGAAAGGCTCTTCAAAATGGCGTTCATGTAACCATAGCTTTCGGATGCGATGGCCTGAGCTTGTTGCATGGTCTGTTCGGGACCGATGACTTCCAGGCAGACGGGGCCATCATACCCTGCGTCTACCAGCGCCTTGAAATATCCATACAAATTGATTTCGCCGCGGCCGCAGGCCTGATCGGCGGGAGCGCCGGGGTTGGGGCCGGGTCCTTTGCAATCGCGAATGTGCACATGTCCCATGCGGGAAACCACCTGGGCCAGCGCTTCCTCCGGCTTTTCGCCGGCGCGGTGGATGTGGCTGGGATCCATGTCGATGCCGAAAGAATCCAGCTGGATGGCTTCCATGGCGCGCTGGGTGGTGGGCGTATTGTAAATCGCGCTGTTCACGTGGGCTTTGCAGCACAGCTTCACGCCGTATTGGGCCGCCAGTTTCGCACGTTGGGTCAGCGTATCAATGGAATGCACGATGTCCTCTTCCACATCGCTCTTTCCGCCCGGGCCGACGTTTACCACGGGAATGCCCAGATACTGCGCGGCCTGAAACGCTTTGGTCAAACGATCCTCGTCCAGAGAAGCGACCTCCATGGAGAGCAGTTCCACGCCGGCTTCTTTTGCGGCAGCCTTGACCAGCGGCGCCTGCGTTTCCCACGCATCCAGCACCAGATGTTCGCACATTCCCTGAATGGCGGAAAGCTCTGCGCCGTCAAAACCGGCCATCTTTACGGCCTTGAGCGCGGTCTTGACATCCGCGCCCTTGAAAAGTACGGTATTTACGCCCAGCTTCATATCTCATATTCCTCCTTTAATCGATGCAGCGTTTGCAATACGCAAAGACAACTTTTTTATGACGCCTATATTGTAATGCCCGAAACTTCAAATTGCAACAGAAATTCGTCCATTCCCAGGAATGAGAACGGATAAGTGCAAATTTCGCAGATTTGAGCCAAATAACCTGTAAATTCCTGGATGAAGATGCAACGTAAAAGCGCAAATATGTGAGCGGCAAGAAGTGAAACCGGCGAAGCAAGAATTGCGGCATTTCGGCGGACCAATATCAATTTTCACGAATCCGACCAAGGGAAATGGCGTTGTGTCGTGCTTTCGGGGATTTGAACGCGCAAAAAAATAGGAAGCAAAAGTGAATTCCATTCATCCAGCCAGGGCAGCGATGGAAATGCCGCTGCGACGCGCAAGAATGCGCGCTTCCGTTACGCGCCCCGTCCGATCGGACAAGGCGCGTATTTTTCGCGTCGTGCTACACAGGACAATCCACAAAGAGGATGTCCCTGCGATTGTATTCAATGGTAAACAGGATGTGGCCGTCTTCATAAAAGCCGTCAGGATAGCAGTAGATCCCGGGAAAGTCGGTGATCACGCGCTGTTCATTCCAGGTATGCGCGCCGTCCTCGCTGATCCATACTGCCAGAGGCGTGCGCGCCTGAAAGGAGCAGGCGGCGTTGGGCGTGTGAATCAATGCGACGCGTCCATCCGGCAACGAAATCAGCTTTGGTTTGTTTCCTGGATTGGGAATGTCCGTGGGCAGGGCTTCGCTCCAACTGCGCCCGCCATCCTTGGATTCGCTGCGCCACAAGCGCCCTGTGCCGTCTATGCGCAGCAGCATCACCAGACTGCCATCCTGCATTTCCGCCACGGTAGGTTCCGTCCACGCCCAGTTGCGGCCGGTGTCGCCCTTGATGGGAGTGATGGGGCCTGCGTATCGAGAAACGTGTTTTCCGCCGTCGTCGCTGCGCAGAACGCCGCTTTCCAGATGGTCAATGTTCGCGTCCCACATGCCCTTCTGCTTTTTGGGGTCGGAAATGTTGTGGCTGGTGATGACCAGGCGGGCATTTTCTTCCGCGGTGATGGGAAAATACTGATACGCCTGCACGATGCCGCCGTCATGGGTGGCAATGGCGCCTCGGAGAAAGCAGAACGTCGGGAAAAAAGGCGGTTCGCCGGCGTCCGACCAGCTGTGGCCGCTGTCGTGACTTTCCATGACCACGCATCGCATGTTCAAAAACCGTCCGCTATGGATGGTCAGATATGCCCGCACGACGCCGTCCAGCACGGATACTTCCGTGATATAGACCGCTTCGCCCGTTTCCGGATATACGCGCAACGGTTTCGTCCAAGTATTGCCGCCGTCTGCGCTGTGAAATGCATACACACGGTTTTCCGGCGCAGGCTCATAAGTGCCGCCGCATTGACACATGCATAGAAGTTCACCGTTTGGCATTCTGCGCAAAATCGGTTCGCAACTGAGCGTGTCGTGATGAAACATAACCATTTTGTTCTTCGACATGATGAATTCATCCTTTCCCTTGTGGCTGTTGATATTGTAGCACAGGAGAATTAAGTTGACAATACTAAAAAATGTTGACAATATCCAAATCTATGCTATACTGTTTTGCAGAGGATAAGGAGGAATGAGGAAATGTTTCGAGTGCTTGTGCCACAGCCCGTGCATGAAGCGGGCCTTGTGCATCTGCGGGATAGGAATTGCCAGGTGGTAACATGCCCCGCCACAGAAGAAGCGGTGCGGGAACTGTTGCCTTCCTGCGATGGATGCGTATCGAAGACGTTTTATTTGCGGACGGAATGGCTGCGGGAGTCGAAAAGACTGCGGGTCGTGGGAAAGCATGGCGTAGGTTGGGACAATGTGGTGGATGCCCGGGCTGCGGAGGAATTGGGGATATGGGTGGTAAACACGCCGGAAGCCAACGCTGCGGCGGTGGCAGAGCACGCGATTGCGCTGATGCTGGCGCTGGCAAGGCACATTCCGCAAATGGATGCGTCCGTGCGAAACGGAGACTGGGAATATCCGGAACGTGCGGTAAGCATGGATTTGGCGGGCAAGACGCTGGGACTGATTGGAATGGGACGCATTGGCAGGATGGTGGCCCGCAAGGCCGGGCGCGGACTGGACATGCGCGTTCTCGGATATGATCCCTATGCGCCGGAAAGTGCCTTTGGCGATTGCGTTGTTCGGCGGGAAAGTCTGATGGATCTGCTGGCGGAGGCCGATGTGGTGTCGCTGCATCTGCCTGGCGGCGAAAATACGCGCAATACCTTGGGAAAAAAGGAACTGGCCGCGATGAAGCCGGGAGCATATCTGATCAATTGTGCCCGCGGATCTGTGGTGGATCAGGAAGCGTTGGTCGAAGCGCTGCAAGCGGGCAAGCTGGCGGGCGCTGGCCTGGACGTGTTTGATCCGGAGCCGTTGCCTGCCGGCCATGTGCTCACTCGAATGGAGAACGTTGTGTTAACGCCCCACAGCGCAGCACTTTCCCAGGATGCGCTGTTGCGCATGAGTCTGGATGCCTGCCAGGGAGTCGCGGACGTATTGGAAGGGAAAGCGCCCAAATGGGCGGTGAATCACCCCAAGGGAGGGCGATAAAGCGTGGATGAATGGAGTTTGAACGACACCAGAAGCGAAATGGTCAATAAGACGCTGGCGGTTTTGAGAAAGCGCGTTCTTTCGGGGGAACTGGCGGCGGGAGGCGCGCTGGCGGAGAACAAATTGGCGCAGGAACAGGGGATTTCCAGGGGCACATTGCGAACGGCCCTGCAAATTTTGGAAGGGGAAGGATTGATTCGCACGTTGCCCAACGGGCGGCGGGAGGCAAAATCGTTTACCAGGCATGACGTGCAGGAGCTATACGCCTTGCGCATCGATTTGGAAAGCCGTGCATGGCGGATGATCCAGGAAAAGCCGGTGGTGGATTATGCGCCGCTGGCGACCATTCTGGGCGAAATTGGCAGAATGAGCCAGCAGGAAGCGCCGGAAGCCGCGTGGCTTCGGGCAGATATCGCCTTCCATCGCGGAGTAATTTCTCTGGCGGATAGCTGGGCGATGGTGCGTTGCTGGGATGCCATTGCTCCAGCCATGTACGCCATGCTGTCCATCAACGAAATGCGAACCACCAATGCGGATGGGTGCTATCGCGCGGTGTACGAGGGCGAGTTTTACGAAAAGCACCGGCAAATTTATGAAGGGATCGTGGCGGGAAGACCGGAATTAGAACAAATGCTGTCTGCGCATATTCGGGATGCCATGGAGATTTCTCTGGAAATGGTGGGTGACAGAACATGAAGTATCTGGGAATTGATTTGGGATCCAGCTTTACAAAGGGCGCGGTGCTGGATACCGGCGCATGGGCGGTGACAAACCGCCGGAAAATGTCTGCTCCTTCGCCTGCGGCCTGTTTGCCGGGAAGGTATGAAGTGGATGCGGAGGCATACTTTGCGCAGGTGGAGAACCTGGTGCGCGGGATGCTGGATGAGACGCCGGAAATACAGGGGATTTTGTTTTCCACGCAGATGCATGGTTTTGTGATTACGGACGCGGATTTTTCCCCTGTGACGCCATATATATCCTGGCAGGACAGGGCGAGCATGGAACGGGACAGCCATGGCGAGACGTATCTGCAGCGGCTTGCGGAACGATTGGGCCCGGATGCGATGGATCATACGGGCGTGCCGCTGAAGCAGAACCTTTCCATGTGCAATCTGTTTTCCCGCGTTCAGCAGGGGCAGCTTGCCGTGGATGGCAAACGGTTCAACAGCCTTGGCGGCTACATGTTGGGCAGACTGGGAGCCGCGCATGTATGCCACAGCACAAACGCCGCGCCAACGGGCATGCTGGATGTGCTGCGGCAGGATTGGAACGTTTCGCTGATTGATCATGCGGAACTGGCCGGAATGCGTTTTCCAAGCGTGCTGACCGGGGTGGAGGCCTGTGGTACATATCTATATCGGGGCAAACAATACGCGCTGTATCCGGATATTGGGGATCATCAGGCTTGCGTGTTGGCAAATCATACCCGTCCGGGAAGCGATATCAACGTCAACATTGGCACGGCAGGTTTGATCGGGCGCGTGGATGTGGAATTTTCCCGGGGAGATTACGAAACGCGGCCATATTTCGATGGAATGTACCTTCGTTCCATTTCCGGTATGCCGGGCGGCAGGCATTTGGATGTCTTGGCGGGCTTCCTGGGCAAGTGCATGGAAGAAATGGCCGGCGCGGCGGACATGGATGCGGTATGGCGCTTTATGACAAACTGCGATGGCGAAAGCCATTTGCGGGTGGAATTGACAGGCTGCTTTGGCGGCGAGGGCGGCAGGATTGAAGGCATTGACAGCGCATGGACGCCCCGGGAACTGGTGTGCGGCGCGTATGCCGGCATGGGCAAGGCCTACCGGCAGGCGATGAATCGCCTGGGAGGCGCGGCGGAGCGAATTGTGTTTTCCGGCGGTTGCGCTCAGCGCAATGCGGCCCTTCGCGGACGTGTTGCCGGGGCGATGGGCATGCCATACGAGGCTTCCGGGCAGGGCGACGCAATGGAAGGACTCATGCTGTTGGCAATGGTGGCGGAAGGCAGGGCAGAGTCGGTGGATCAGGCGCGAAGGCTGGCGGAACGCCGGAAGGAAGGGGAGAATGCGAGATGATGGAAGCGAAGCTGCTGCGCCAGCGGTTGGAATATGGGGAAACCGTCTTTGGAACCATGCTGTCTGAAATCTATGTGCCAAACATCGTAAGGCTGCTTCAGGGCTGCGGCTTCTCGTTTTTGATTTTGGATGGGGAGCATGGATACTTTGACCTGACGCAAATGGCCAACATCATTGCGGTGGCGGATGGCATCGGGCTTCCGATCATCGTGCGGGTCGCGTCGCCGGAGAAGGGAAGGCTGACGAAAATCATGGACATGGGCGCCAGCGGCGTGCTGCTGTCCAACACGGAAACCGTGGAAGATGCGCGCAGACTGGTGGACGCCTGCATGTACGCGCCGGTGGGAAACCGCGGCGTTTCCACGTTCCGCGCCCACACCAATTATCATCCCGGCGATTTGGAATGCACCATGCGCGCGGCCAATGCCCGGAATTTGATCATCTGTCAGATCGAATCCGAAGGCGCGGCGGAAAGGGCGAAGGACTTGCTGGCTGTTCCCGGCGTCAGCGGCGCTATGGTAGGCCCAAACGACATGAGCCAGCATATGGGAATTTTGGGGCAATATGCGCATCCGCGCATGGTGCGCGCGCTTCGGCTGGTATCGGAAGCCGCCGCCGCGAACGGAAAATGGAGCGGCGTCATTACGGGAAACGCCGGATTGATCCGGCAATGCCGGGAACTGGGCATGACATGCTTCAGCGCGGGCAGCGAACTGAACATGTTGGCTTCCGGCGGAAAAAAGACCATGGAAATGCTGCGGCAACAGACCGCGAGGGATTTGGAAGACGCGTCGGATGGGAAAGCGGATTGACAAACCCGTCTGGAGCGGATATAATGTTCGCCGGAACGAAAGCAGCCGCGTTGGACGGCGAAGGCGAGGAAAGAATTGAGAATGCGTGTTCTGAATGTATGGACAGGCGCAAAGGCGTTTTTGCGGCCGGGAATACCGCGAAGGAAGCTGTTGATGGCGGTGCTGGGCGTTACAGGCAGCGGCGTCAGCGTGGGCTTTTTGAAGCAGGCAGCCTTTGGCACGGATCCGTTTCAGTGTTTCTGCAACGGTTTGAACAACGCGCTTCCCATCGGCTTTGGCACGCTGTATGTGCTGATCAATCTGGTGCTGCTGGCGCTGGTGTTTCTGTTGGACAGGCATTCCATTGGCATTGCTACTTTCATCAATCTCTTTCTGTTGGGATACGTGGTGGAATTCAGCCAGCAAGCGCTGTTCCGCCTGGCGGGCCCGCCGACAATTCTCATGCGCGTCGCGTTTGTTGCGGTTGGCATTGTTGCGCTGTGCTTTGCTTCCGCAATGTATTTTACGGCGGATCTTGGCGTTTCTACGTATGACGCGGTAGCGCTGTATTTGGCCAGGCGCGGCGTTGGTTCCTTCCGAATCGTGCGAATCTGTACGGATTGTATTTGCGTGTTGGTGGGCTATCTGCTTGGATATGTGCCAGGCGTATGCACAGTGGTCACGGCGTTCTTTATGGGACCGCTGATCGCATTTTTCAACGATCACTGCGCAAAGCCCATTTTATATGGAAAACACCCGGAGCGCGGCGCCTTTTGAAATTGCAGAAGCCCCCAATCGGTGGTGGAGAACCGGCTTTTACAGGGCGCCTGGCAACAGGGGATCGGCGATTTCCGGGAACACGGAGTCATTTCGGTTTCAAGGATAAGGAGCATAAGCGTCATGGCGGAAAAACAAGCGTGTACTTGCAAAAAGAAAAACTGCGAGCGGCATGGGAATTGCGATGCTTGCAGGGCTTATCATGCAAAATCCAAGCGCAAGCTTCCGGTCGCTTGCGAAAGAAGGAAGAAGGGGCTGTTTTCTCTTTTCAAAAGCGGAAATCGACCGTTTCGGCAGGAATTTCAGGCAAAGAACGCGTTTCGAGTCGGAAACACAGGAAAGATCGAAAATATTACAACCACCGCTGAATAGATGGCTTGATCAAGCCATATCAGGGCATATTCTCTGTGGCCGCCCTCTGAAGAGGGCATCAATGGATGGTCGATCCCGCTGTTGTGCGAAAGCATTTTCTCTTGCCTGTTCGACGCACAACGACACACACTCCAAGGCGCAGGAAACGCCTTGGAGTGCGTTGCTTTTTTCGTTTTTGCGGGATTTTCCGGCGCTTATTTGAACTGAGGCAGCCAATCCTTGTTTTGCTCAAACATTTCGTCCACCATGGCGCGGATCTCCTT
>JAQXRL010000278.1 GCA_029218505.1 Eubacteriales bacterium
ACAGGATTCTGTTGTCCTGAATCTGCACCAGCCCAATATTCTCCTCCTCGGTCATCTTCATGAAGGTGCCATAATCCACCTCCCGAATCTGACGGTCGAGCAAAGTCGGCATCAGCAGCACATTGAAGAGAATAATGACCAGCATCACGATCGCGTAATAGAATATTAGTGGTTTTTTCGGCTTCTTGACTTCATTCATCGTTGTCTTTCCTCCCTTGTGTTATGACCATCGCCCATAGAACCCGGCGTTAGTGCGGAAGCGTGCCCCCACATTCCGGAGCCATTTCGATCCTCCCTGCAGGACAGGCCGAAAAATGCCGGTCCTTCGTTCCATTGGCCTTTTTCCGCGAAAGAACCTTTGCCACATCGGCAAACCTCGATTGGAAAACGGAATGGCGCATTCTTCCATCGAACCGTCAGGCCGCCCATTCATCCCTGGCAAACAACATAACCAGCAGATCGACAACAGCCTCGACAATGAGAAAAATCGCAATGCACATCCAAAGCGCCACCGTGCTGCTGAAGGGATTGCACAGCACGATGCAGGCAAACGCCAGCATCAACACGGCGCTGATTGCCGGCCAATACCACTTTCTCAAACGGGCCCGCAGCATATCTGCCGTCCACTGCACCTTGATTACGCCTGTCACGAACATCATGATGCCGTAAAGCACGGTCAACAGCGGAAATGCCTGAATCAGCCACATCTTCTTCATCAAAAACAGCGCCCCCAAGGCGATGGCGAGCAGGCCAACTGCAAAATTGCGCTCCAACGCCGCCTGTACCGGATCCTCCCGGAAATATTTCACAATGTTGACGACGCCAACAACGCAGAGCAGGATTCACAGAAATGTGATGATTCCTTCCGTAAATTCCTCTGGTTTGATCAGCAGCAATATGCCGACGGCTGCTTCGCATAGCGACAGAAGGATATTTACAATTCTCCCCCTGGTTCCTCTCTTCTTTCCCCGCATGCCCCAGCCTCCTTTGTCCCGTCTTGACGGATCACCATGGAAATATTATAATATACATATGTCTATTTTGCAACAGACAGTGTGTTTTATAGATGTCGTGAAATGAACATTTTATGTCTGAATGTCGGTTTTTCGTGGAGTTTTCCGGAGGAAATGTCATGAACAAGCATGAAAATCAAAGGGTGATGTTGACTAAGCGTTTGCTGAAAGAACATCTGACAGAGCTTTTGCAGGAAAAGAGCATCCAGAAAATCACAGTGGTAGAACTGTGCAGCGGCGCAGGAATTCACCGCAGCACCTTCTATACCCACTATGGTTGCGTATTGGATGTTTTCAAGGAGATGGAGGACGATTTTATTGCGGAACTGGAGGAGATTTGGCAAAACGAGCGCAACAAAAGGCCGAAATTGCCCGAATGGAGAACCGAAACGCTGTGTAAATATCTGAAGGAACATGAAAAGACGGCGCGAACGGTGCTGGGCAACAATGGCGTTGACTCAGAATTCGCCGGGAAGCTGATTCACTCCTGCTTTATCCGGGAGACCTTTCAGGAGGATATTTCCGACCGATTTGACGCAGATACCGCCGACATGCTCTTTTATTTTTTGAGCCGCGGACAGTACAGCATGGTTCGCCATTGGCTGCTGGAAAACGACGGCATATCGCCGGAGAAAATGAGTTGGCTGATCAACGACGTTGCCCGCAACGGTTGGATCAAATCATCGGACGAGGCGCCACGCACCGATCGCAGCACGCGTTCAAAGGATGGAGAATCCCACAGGCAAGCATAATTCCGCCGTATTCCATGTTGCATGCTGGCAATGCCCGAAATGACTACTTCCTTTGAACGTACTTTTTCCATTCGCCCGGGGTAACCCCCACATATTCCTTAAAGCATTTTATAAAATGGGAAATATTAAAATATCCCACTTTTTCCGCCGTTTCCGTAATGGAAAGGCCGTCGTCCCGAAGGATCTGCTTCGCGGCTTCCATGCGAAGCTGCAGCAAGTATTCCTTGAATGTCATGCCGATATCCGCATGCAGCATCCTCGTAACCTGCTTGGTGGAAACCCCAAGCGCGGCAGCGGTAGACGACAGGGAAATGTTTGGATCCAAGCCATGTTCCCGCACATATGCAGACGCTTCGCCTTTGGGATGTTCCGCGGCGGCATCGGGCGTTTTCTCCGCGTTGGCGCACAATGCTTTCACCAAATATCGCAAATAGCGAACAATGGCCTCCGGTCCCAGCGACTCTGATCCCGTGTTCTCCGGGGCAAGGGCGATGCCCGACTGTACCGCAATGCCATGAAGGCGCATGCTGATTGCATTGAGCATATACATTCGCATAATCATAGAAGGATAAGTGCTTTCCGTGCGAACGATGATGGTATCCAAACATTCCAACGCCTGTTGAATATCGCCGGTTTCCGTCAATTCTATCAGTTCCCGCAGCCGATCCTCTTCCCGGCGAAGATCCTGCGTTTCCGCATCGCTGGGGAGAGACAGCGATGCTGCGTTTAGCGCCTCAATGGCTGCGCAAGCAATTTCGCCCAAATGCCGGCAGGAACGGCTAACCTGCAGACGCGCTTTCAGCCCATGGGCCATGAGCGCATCTTCCAGCAGTTCCAAAATTACCTGCCGTTGTTCTTCCTCTTCGAAATTTGCCAGGATCGCATATTCCTTGTTCGCCTGCAATTCCGCAGCATACAGGGAATTGTCCTCGTCCGAAAAGCCTTCCACGTCTTTCATCAAGCTTTCTGTTTTTCCCCCGGGTTCCAAATGCAAAAAGTAAATGGCGAACAACCCGTGGCTCATTTTGTAACCCAACGCCTCGATCTGGCGCTGCACCACGGGACTGTCGTTGCCGGAAATCAGCATCATAACCAGTTGTTGTTTCAGGCAAGCTTGCTGCTGATTCATTTTCGCCAATTGTTCGTCAATACATTTTTGAGAAAACGATGCGCTTTCCATTGCGTCGTGCAACATTTTTTCAATGGTTTGCAGCTCGTTGCTGGGATTTTTCACCGGCTCCACATATTTCCCATACAGGCGCTGAATGGGCTGATAGTTGTGCCAGGCAGCATATACCGCCAAACCACTGCCAGCCAGCGCAACGAACAGAATAATCAAAATCGTCCAATTGCGAAAGGTGTCCAAGCGTTCGAAGATGGAGAAACCGGGCAATGGCATGGTAAGCCGCACCATAAAGTTGCTTCCCTCTCCGGTCGGATCGCCTTCCGACACCGTTCCATTTTGCATCACCACGTTGTTGCCATATTGCAACACGAACGCGGCATTTTCAGACGCTCCGGTCATTTTCAAAAGATTCTGTTCCAGATACGCTTTTTTTACCAAAACAATCAACGCGCTTTCCTCTGCGGGCGCCTTGATTGTTCCAAAATAAAATGGCATACAGATAATCAAAGTGTCCGGCAAGCAAGGCGAAGTATAGAAGTACACATCCTCCCTGCCTTGCCGTTTCACCATTTCCAGGAATTCGCCCTTCTGCATGCCGTTCAGCATGTATTGCAGGAAAACCTCCTGGCTGTATGTTCCGCGAATGCCATACACCTTCTGTCCGTTTTGATACCACAAATAATAGTCCTGCAGCCAGCCGGAATAACTGGTGAAGCGCGTGAAATTTTCCAGCAGATCCATATCGTACATGACATTGCTTCTGAGATACAAGGGCTGATAAACCTGGCCGGTCTTTACCTGCAAACGCATTTCCTGCAGTGCGGCGATTTGCCGTTCCACATAATCTGCCGCCATTTCCAGGCGCCCCTGATAGAGCTTTTGTTCCGATTGCCCCAGTTCACTGGCGGAAAGCATCGTCAACGAAAGCCCCAATACCAGGCAGATGGCCATTACCACCGCAAGATACGAAAACAAGTAATTTCGAAAAACTCCGCCCTTAAACAGCTTCATGCAGTATCTCCTCGCATCTCTTGAAAAACAGACAAACCCATGAAGCCGCCGGAGGCAGCTTCATGAGATGTAGGGCGCCCATTTTCGGGCGGTCTTCGCGTTTTCATACAAAGACCGCCGAAATGTTTGCAAAAATCAGTTCATCGATTCCAGATAAGAAGCATAGGTTTCCGTGTAGTAACCCAGCAGGGTTTCAATGCCCATGTTCTTCAATTCTTCCTGGAACTTGGGGAACTCGCTCAAATCGCGAACGCCCGTGATAAACTTGGCTTCTTCCGCCTGTACGTAGGGATCCAGCATGGAAACCAGATCCGTGATTTCCAAGGTGGTATCCTCGTCATAATAGGTTACGAAAGGATAGCCGTTTGTAGCGTACGGCAGCACGTTTGCCTCTACAGAAATCGCGGTATAGCCATGGCCAAACATCGGATCGTAGGTATACGGGACGATGTTTTCGCCATTGCTGTAGTAATAGGTGCGCATTTCGGGACGATTGGTTACGCCCTGGTCAAACAGTTCTTTGTTCAGAGGATGCGAACGGTTGCCGAAGCAGCTGGCCAAGCCGCCGCAATCGCCTTCCATCACCGCCTGGCTGTCCACCTGATTGCCGTCAGCGTCATACCAAATCGCAGCGCCATTGTCGTCCGTCTTATAGCCGCCCATCATGCCAATCAAATCGGCACTGCCAGCCGCCGGACCGCACCACAGGTACATGCCGCCCAGATCCGAATAGAAGAAATCCAGATAACGCAGGATGACTTCGATCTTTTCCGGGGCCACATCCGCGCTGAGCATACATCCGCCGTACTTATATTTGTTGGGGATATAGGACATGGGCGTGTCGTTGTATTCGCTGGTGAGGGGCGTAATGCGAACCCACTTGCTGTAATCCTCATATTCCGGGATGCCCAGGTATACGTTGCCGGAATAAGCTCCCACCGAATCTTCCGCCAGCTTGGCGAAGTTGGTGGTCTGCTCAATGGTAAAGAATTCGGGGGAGATGATGCCATCCACATAGTACTGATGCATCAGCTTCAGATATTCCACATACGTGTCATCGTACGCGGGAATGACCACCTCGCCATTGCGCAGCGCGGGATCCACCGTGGAAGTGGTCGTGGTGATCAGATAGCCGAAGGCATTTTTGAGGAACTCGCGGGGATCCGCATGCTTTTCGCCGCCAGCCAGCACATAGCCGTCCGGATGCAGTTCCTTAAACTTATACAGCAATTCCGTGAATTTGTCAAGCGTCAAGGGATTGGCATCCAGGCCCGCTTCTTCCGCCCACACTTCGTTGATCATCATGGCAGGATTCGCGTCGGCGTTGATGTAAATATCCTGATAGCCCGGCAGGGAATAGATTTTGCCGTCCGGCGTGGTGCAATATGCCAAGCCAATGGGATATTCTTCCACCCACTTGCACAGATTGGGCATGATTTCCGGCGTAATATAGGGCGTCAAATCCAGCAACAGCCCATCGCCCATGCCATAGCGAACCAATTCCGACGTGGTCAGCGTGACGCCGCCCATGATGAGATCCGGCAGATCGCCGGAGGCGAACATCAGGCTCTTGCGCTCTTCCGCGGCGCTGGTGAGAATCTGGTCTACCTCAAAATCAATACCCGTTACCTGTTCGGACCACACCCAGAACCAGGTGTCTTCCGGATCCTTGCCGTACTTCTCGCTGCGGCGATGCGCCACCGTAATCGTCATGGATTCCCCATCCTTCACCAGAGGGAATTGGGAATAGTCCGTGTGATCGTTGTACGCGGCCAGCGCGCTGACGCTGGACAGGCACAACACAACCGCCAGGAGGATACCAAGGAATTTACGCATGTTTCTTCTCCTTTCTTTTGGGGGAAATTTCGGAAACGGCCGGGGGTGTTCCCGCCGTTTAGCCCTTGATTGCGCCGATCAGCATGCCCTTGACAAAGTGTTTTTGCACAAAGGGATACGCCACCAGCAGCGGCAAAGAAGCGACGATGATGAGCGCATACTTCATTGCTTCCGCCATATAGGAAAGTCTTGCCGCCTGCTTCACGGCGTTGGCGTCCATGGAAGAAGTATCCAGGTTTTCCAGCGCCGTTGCGCTATGGAGCAAAATCGAACGAAGCACCATCTGCAGCGGCAGATAATCGTTTTTGGTCACATACACCAACGCGTTGAAGTAATCATTCCAGCGCGCCACCGCAAAAAACAGCGTCATTACGGCCACAATGGGCATTACCAGCGGCATCGCAATGGACACAAAGGTTTTGATTTCGCTGGCTCCGTCGATTCGCGCGGATTCATATAATTCCTCCGGCACGTTGGACTGGAAATACACCCTGGTTACGATCATGTTGTATACACTGGACGCCCCGATGAAGATCAGCGAATACCAACGGTTAACCAACTGCATGGATTTGATCACCAGATACGTAGGAATCAAGCCGCCGCTGAAGTACATGGGAATCAGAAAATAGATGTTCAGCAAGCTGCGGCCAGGCAGCGATTTTTTGCTCAGGGCATACGCGCTGGGAATCGTGAGAAACAAGCTGAACAGAGTTCCCGTTATGGTGTAAAAAATCGTGTTTCGATATCCAATCCAGATGCGCGGTTCATCAAAAACATTCTTATATGCATCCAGCGAAAAGCCCTTGGGATACAAGAAAACATTTCCCTGAACCACTTCAAACGGATCGGAAATAGAAGCGATCAGCACAAAATACAGCGGATAAATCGTTACCAGCAGCAAAAGCGCCATGATGATCACGTTTACCGTATCAAATACCTTGTCCGCGCCAGTTCGGCGAATGGTGGATGGTTTCATGTCGTTTTCTTTCCTCCTACCACAGCGATATTTCGGATACGCGTCGGGAAATGGTATTCACAATGGTCAACATAACCACATTTACCACCGTATTGAACAATCCAATGGCGGTTGTATAGCTGTACTGACCTCCCAGCAAGCCCAATTCATAGTTGTACGTTGAGATGGTTTGGGACGTATCCAGGTTCAACGCGTTTTGCAGCAGATATACTTTTTCAAACCCAACGGACAAAATCGTTCCGCAATTCATAATCAGCATTATGACCACGGTTGGCAGGATGCAGGGAATATTCACATGCAGGATGATCTGCATGCGGTTTGCGCCATCCAGGTAAGCCGCTTCATGCAACTCCGGAGATACGGCCGACAAAGTCGCAAGGTAAATAATGGTGCCCCATCCCAGGTTTTGCCATACGCCGCTCCACACATAAATATGGGGGAAATATGCCGCTGTTCCCAGGAAATCAACGCGCTTTCCACCCAACGCAGCAATGACGTTGTTGATCAGGCCGCTGCTTTGGTTCATAAACAGGGTGATCATGGAGCAAATAACCACGGTGGAAATAAAATGCGGCGCATACGTTACCATTTGCACTACCTTCTTATAGCCAACGCTGCGCAATTCATTGATCAGCAACGCTGCGATAATGGATAGCGGAAATGTCGCCAGAGAATAAAGCGAAAGCACCAGGGTGTTGCGAATAATCTTCCAGCAATTGGGATAATTGAAGAATTTGATAAAATACTTTAATCCCACCCACTGACTGCCCCAAATTCCTTTGGAGGCGCGGTAATCCCGAAAGGCGATTTGCAACCCCACCATGGGCAGATAGTTGAACAAAAAAATATAGATCACCGCAGGCGCCACAAGAAGATAAATTTGCCAATGATCCAACATTCTGCGCCCCAAAGATTTTGGCTGCAGGCAGCGTGCAGGATCGGAAGCTGCTTTCTGCATACGTTGCTCATCCCTTCCGTCGTGATATGTTAAATATAAGTGATTGGATTTATCGTATCATTTCTGTTCCGAAAAGTAAATACGCAATTCGGGACTCTCAATAACAAATTCGGGACATTCCAGACAAACATTCCAAAAAAGAGCATGTTATCTTGCCTTCTGTCCCAAAATGAGTATTCCTTGCGGGCTGTTTTTCCTTTATAATAGTAGGCAGAAAATGCACATCAAAAGGAGATGTAGTGTGATGCATTTACAAATTGGAGCAGAGAATTTTACCATTTTGGCAGGCTCAACGCGAGACGGCGTGTTCTTTCCCAACGAAAGCGGAGAGGTGCGTTTGGCCGCACCGCTTCCGGAAAAATGGAATCAATATGCATATGCCGTTGTGCGCCTGACGGCACATTGCCGCCGCCAGCCAAAGATCACGCTGGAATTTTCCGCACAACCGGGCGAAGAGGCGTTGTTGTTTTTGCAATACAAGGTTTTGCCGCAATGCGACATTCAAATTCCGTTTCCGGTTACGCCAAAGGCCCTGGCCATGGATTTCGCCTTCCTTCCTCCCTGGCCCGGCGTGCTGAAAGGACATCCCGGCGGCAGACCCATTCACCCGGACGAAGTTCGTTGGATGACGCTGGTAATTCAGGAGGACGAACTGCAATCCGTTCAATGCGGCGGCATTTGCTTCCAGGAGGATTGGCAGCCGCAGCCCATACAAGGCGAGGCTCTGGTGGACGAACTTGGCCAACGAAAAGCCGGAACATGGCCGGGCAAAACCGAAAGTCTTGCGGAACTGCGCGATTTTTTAACCAAAGAACTGGACTGGGCCAAGAAGCACAACCGCTATCCTGACGATTGGTCCGAATACGGCGGTTGGCAAAAGAAGCGCTTCCCGGCCACGGGCTGGTTCCACCGCGTACACGACGGACGCCGCTGGTGGCTGGTGGATCCGGAGGGCTGCGCGTTCTTTTCCAACGGCATGTGTTACGGAAACCGAACCGGCATTTACGCCATGGCCGACCATTTGGACGCCTTGTACGACTGGATGCCGCCCCGGGAGGGTTTGTTCAGCGGCGCGCGCACCACTGGAGATCAAATTCCTCAATATGTCGTTCGCAACGGCTTGGAAAGCGCAAAAACGAGGGAACTCATCAATCCGGCGCGCGCCAACATGATGCGCGTGTTCGGAGACGAATGGCTGGACGCTTGGATTACCATCAATGCCGCCAGAATGCGCTCCTGGGGCATCAACACCATCGGCGTAGGCGTCAACGATTATGGAGACGAGTTTACGGCACAATTCCTGAAGCAGGCGAAAATTCCCTATGTGATCACGCTCAAATTCTTCCCCAGCACCCGGGAAAACATCTTTCGCGATTTTCCGGATGTGTTCAGTCCGGAATATACGCAACTTGCCAAAGAAATGGGACAAAGGGAGCTTGCTCCTTTGCGGGAAGATCCTTTCCTGATTGGATATTTTGTCACCAACGAACCGGAATGGTTCTTCTATCGAAACCTGAACCTGTCCGCGCAATTGTTGGCCAAGCCCGGGTGCATCGCTTCCCGGCAAGCAATGATCGCGTTTCTGAAAAACCGTCATGGCGACATCCAGGGACTGAACGACGCATGGGCAACAGACTACGCATCCTTCGACGATTTGCTGTCGCCCATTGAGCATCTTCCCGACACGCAGAGCGCCCAGGAGGATTTCCAGGAATTCAACGCGATGCTGATCGACCAATATGGCCGCGCAGTCAGTCAAGCCTTGCGGGAAGCGGCGCCGCATCATTTGAACCTGGGCATGCGCTACGCCAGCGGAGCATCCGAGAAGACGCTGAGCGGCGCGGTAACGCATTTTGACGTTTTTTCCTTCAACCGATACGGCCGGGATCCCCTGGAACCCGCAAAGCGCCTGGGCAAGGCCACCGGAATGCCCATAATCGTGGGCGAATGGCACATTGGCGCCGCCGACAGCGGTCTGGATTCCGCCGCGCTGTATTATGCGGAGACGCAGGCGCTTCGCGCGCAAGCCATTCGATATTACCTGGAGCAGAGCACGCAGGAAGAGCACCTGGTGGGCATCCATTATTTCGAATACAACGACCAGCCATATCTGGGACGATTCGACGGAGAATGCTACAACATCGGGCTGATCGACGTGTGCAACCGCCCCTATCCCTTGGTGGTGCGGGAATTTGAAGATTTCGCCCGGCACATGTATCCTCTGTTGGAAGGGTTGGAACAGCCCACATGCCAGCCGGTTCCCATTTGGGACATGTCCAGAAAACAAATCTGAACCAAGGAGCCAAATGTATGCTATATTACACGCAGCCCACTCCGTCCCGGTTCTATCACGACCTGCGAAACGCACAGGACGACCGAACCGTGCTTACCAATCCCCATAAGGGGTGGTATTTCCACTACATTGACAACGGCATGCGCGCGCCAAAGTATCGCAACACCTTGAAACCGGGCGATGATCTGAAGGCCTATCCTGGCCTGAATCACATGTATCTGCGCTTCGATTGGAGCGACATTGAGGAAGAAGAAGGCGTCTATCACTGGGAAAAGCTGGACGACATTCTGGAAACGTGGGGAAAGCGCGGCTATCGGTTTTCCATGCGGATGTGCACCTTCGAGGCCAACCGTCCGATGATTCCCTATGCAACGCCGAAATACGTATTTGACGCAGGCGCTGCCGGCACGCAATTTACCTGCATGGAACCCGATTATGGCGATCCGATCTACCTGGAAAAACTGGAACGCTTCATGGCGGCCTATGGCGAACATTACAACGGGCATCCCCTCCTGGATTTCATTGACGTGGGCACTTTCGGCACCTGGGGCGAAGGTCACACGACCTCCGGGTCCTGCCGTTCATACAGCCTGGAGGTGCTGAAACGCCATATTGATCTGCATCTGAAAAATTTCCCGGACACATACGTCCTGGTAAACGACGACATGATCAACCACATGGCCGCGACAAATTCTCAGGACGCCGCATATTTGTTGGAATACTGCGCAGGCAAGGGCATGGGCATGCGGGATGATTCGCTGTATGTACACGGATATTGCGTAAATTACGGTTGCGACATGCTGCAAAATCCCACCGGATTCGATTGGCTTTGGCGCAGCGGCCCGGTAGATTTGGAATCCGCGCATCAATCCATGCAGCGGGCGGACGACATGGACGGTGGGTTTCGCTTTCTGGAGGCGATGCGGCGTACGCATGCCACTTATGCCGGTTTTCACGGAGACATCTATGCGTGGTATGAAAACAACAAAACGTTTCACGACTTCTGCGCCAATCGTTTGGGCTACTGGTATTTCCTGGAAGGATACGAATTGCCCGATCTATGCTGCGGAACCGACGCGGTGCTCACCCTGCACATCAGCAACCGGGGATTCGCGCCCGCATATCACCTTTATGAAACGCGCATCATCGCCAGAGACCAGGACGGTCACGAATTCCGGCTGAACCGGGAAAGCCCGGACAATCGCCGCTGGATGAACGGCGAGACCGTGCAGGAACGAATCCGCCTGCGCACCCGGGATTTGCCCGCCGGCGCATACACATTGCATCTCGGGCTCTTTGACCAAGAAAGGCCGGTGCTTTTTGCCATGCGAAGCGACTTCCGGGACAAGCAAGGCTATCACTGCCTGGGGGAAATGCGAATTCGGGAATAACCAAAAAAATTTGCAAAAGAACGCGGCCTCGACGGAATGCCGCGTTCTTTTGCTTGTCAAAAAAAGCCTTTTTGACAAGCTGGCGGACAG
>JAQXRL010000279.1 GCA_029218505.1 Eubacteriales bacterium
TGGAAGCGGGCATGCAAACCCATGTCTTGTGCGGGCTGGTCTATGTCGCGGTAAACGCGGATACGGAAAACCCGGAATGGGCGCTTCGATTTGCGGAATATATGGTGGAAAATGCATACGAATCCTATACGCCCCTTCTCACAACCTCCGGCGTTCCCGCCAGCGACATGGAGATTTGCACCGTGGATTTCTCCGGCATCGTCAACGACGACGTAACCACCGCCCTGCACCAGACCATTCAACAATATGCCGACGGGAACATCTCCCAGGACGCCCTGGTGAACCGCCTTGTTCAGGAAAATCGGGAAATTCAATAACGCCAATACACACAAAAATTACACCGTCTTTTCCTTTACATATTGCAAAAAACTGTGTATCATCATGCTAGCGAATTTTTGAAATAGGAGGAATGACATGATGGCAAAATATGCGGTGCCATATGCGCTGTCGGTTGCAGAAGGCAAGGTAACGTTAACGGGCGGCCGGTTGGGGCGCGCGTTCGAAAACAACGTGAATTTCCTGAAGGGATTTGATTTGGACCGAATGCTCTATTGGTATCGGGTGCACGCAAAAAAGCCGGCGCCCGGGGTTCCCTATGCATCGGACGCAGGTCATTTTGAAAACAATCTGAAGGGACAAACCGCAGGAGAATTCCTGATGGGCGCGGGCACCACGCTTCTTTGGAAAGAGGACGCGCGTTTGCGGGAAATGGTGCGGGCCTTGCTGGCGGAGATGGAAGCCTGCAGGGACGAGGACGGCTTTATCATTCCCATTGACCGGAAAGATTTTGACACCAAAGAATACCCCAACTATACCCGGGCCTGGATCACCTTTGGGTTGTTGGACGCTGGCTACGCCGGCGAAGCGTCGGGCTTCCGTCTGGCGCGGGACATGGCGGATTACTTCAACCACAGCCAAGTGCTGCCCTATGTGAAAGATCTGAACCTGGGCTTTCAGGGAATTCTGGCCAACACGCGGATGTATGACGCTCCCAACGGAAAATGGGAAGACATGCAGGTGGCGAAGGATCATTACCAGGAAACCTGGTGGCTTCAGCAGGTGATTGCAAAAGACCAGCGAGCCATATACGATCATCCGGGCAACCATCCGCATTCCACGCTGCTGACCACGCTGGAAGGCTATTGCGACCTGTATCGCGCCACGGGCGAAGCGATTTACCTGGACGCGGTCAAGAGCGCATTGGAAATGTACGAGCAAAAATGGCAGCATGTGGGCGGCGGCATCAATATGTGTGAATTCGACACCTATTGGCCGGGATGCAATTGGCTCAGCCCGAACCATCATTACAACGAACTGTGTTCCACAAATTTCTGGGTATTGCTGAACCAGCGGATGCATCGTTTGGAGCCGGACAACGCTCATTACGTGGACGAAATGGAAAATTCCCTGTACAATGTGCTGTTGGCAGCCCAGGTTGGCGACAAGGGATATCATTACCTGAACTTCCTGGAACGCACAAAGGACTGGCGTTGGCTGGATCGGGCCACCTGCTGCGCATCGCTGGGCACCCGCCTGGCGGGTCTCTTGCCCCAATTCCTGTATACATACACGCAGGACACCGTATATGTGGACATCTATTCGGCCAGCAGGGCGGAACTTCCCAACGGCGTAACGCTGCGCTGCGAAACAGAAATGCCGGACGACGGTCATGTGCGGGTCGTCATTGAATCTGCCGAAAAGCCGTTCACGCTGAAGATGCGTGTGCCCCGGTGGGCAAGGGAGGACGGAAAGTCCTATTATGAAGTGCACAACGACGTAAAAGCCGGAGACATCTTCGAAATGGATTTCCCCTTCCGCTTCCGCACCACAAAATATACCGGCGGCGAGGAAATCGTAGGCAAGGAACGCTGGGCATTGGAATACGGCCCGCTGCTGTATGCGGCCATGGGCGCGCCCAACCCCGTTTGCGTGCATTTCAATCCCCAGCGGCCCCAGGAATGGTTCTCTCCCGTTGGCCGGGGCAAGCTTTGCCTGAAGGACGACAATGCCCATGAATATTGGGCATATCTGGATATTCACGACGAACCCTTCAGCGTTTATCCCATCGTGCAATAGGTCTCTGGACAGAATCATGATCCCCCGGCAAAGCCGGGGGATTCAAAGCGTTGACAAAGTCAGCGCTTTGCCAGACGCTGAAAAAGCCTGCAAGACGAGGAAGCACGACGGCAAATGAGGAAGCTTGCACTGACGTAAGGGACGGAAATCTGCCGTTGAAGCGGACGAAGGAAGCAAAAATTCCTGCCGATTCAATTTGAACAGCAGGAATTTGCATGTGCGGGCAAAACCCTAAAATGCCAGCAGCGCCCTCGCGGACGCACAGACGCTCTGGCCTCTGCGCAGGCTTGTCGCTCACCGCCCGTCCTGGACGGGCCTTTCTCTTCGTCCAACCGTTGTCGGGGGGATTTTGCAGATTCGATCTTTTGCTTTTCGTGATGCAGTTGCCAGACCGCAGCTCCAGGATCGCAAAAGGAGTTTTTGCATACGCACCGCTTTCGCTTCCCCGAACCTCACGCTAAGCGCGGGGCTTTCTTGGTGCAAGGGTCAAGCGTCGTGCTATGAAAAACCCCGCGCAGAAATCTCTTTCCGCGCGGGGGCTTTTATTTCTCTTCGACCGCGACAATGCCCGCAACCGTATCCAGGCATGCGCGCATTTCTTCTTCGGAGGGCAGCGCTTCCGCATCATCCGCCTCCGCGACAACATAGATCAGCAGCGTGCGGTTCTTGGGAATTTGCACATAGGCGTTTAATTTGCGCGCATACCGGCTGATTTGCGCGTTGTCCTCGCCTTGATCTGCTTCCTCGTCATTGTCTTGTTCGATCTGATACGCATATTCATATGTGAACGTACACGCGGGACGTCCATGAATGCTGCTTTCCGTCAGTTCGCTTGCGCTGATTTCCGCCGCATCGGTGGAAGCGCTCGTAAGATACGCGGCCATGGCTTTGGCCAGCGCCTGATATTCCTGTCCGGATACCGTCACGGAAACGGTTTCAACGCCGCTGGTTTCCGGCGGAAGAAGGGTATACGAAGGCGTGTTGACGTTTATATCGTTGCCGGGCTCCATGCTCCACCCGTCAGGCAGCGACAGCAGCTGGCCTACCTGATAATAGCGCGGATGCGCCGCGGTTCCGCCATTGACGATCAGCGCGTTTTCCGTCCTGGGCTGCACGACGCCGTCCTTGATCTGCAGTGCTCCGTCGAAATTGACCGTCACGGCCACAACAAATCCGGCAATGAGCACCACCGCCGCCACAATCAAAATGATCCATTCCTTTTTGGAAAGAAACGGTTTTTTCGCATGATATGTGCGATATCCCTTGGATTTTGCGGAAGATTTGCCCTTGGCCATGATTGCTCCATTCCTTTCTGTTTTGCGCGCTTCTGGCAATTGCCCTGCGGCTTTCCGGTTTCCGTCCTATTATACCATGGCCGAAAGCGCCTGTCCAGCGCCCCGGCAAAACCGGCATCCCTCGAAGATTGAGGGATGCCGGAACACGTTTTCTTCAGTTTTGCGCAAGAATTGCGTTGGGAATCAGATACTCCTGTGCAAAACAGTGCGGACAGCCCTGGAAGGCTTCGGCAATGGCATCCTGGCGAAGAATCAGCGAATACTTCCCGGAAAAATATTCACATTCGTCTGAAGTGTGGCACAGCTGATCTCCATCCATCCACAAAACTTCCTGCCCAATCAGATCCGCCGCCGGCGGCTGGCACCGGCTGCATTGGCGAAGCCCTGCCGATACGGAGCTTGCCAGGCTGTACGGCTTTGCACCGGTCATGTTGGTACAGGTCGTGCCCGTATGATAATACTTCCCGTTGGACGTATGATACACAACGGCATCTCCTGCAGGCTTCAGCGTCGCGGTGGGCACGATGACGGTGGGCGCGGGCGTCGGCGTCCCAACGGCCGCAAAGGGAATCTCCTGAGAAGCCGCCGGCGAATCGGCGGGTTTCTGCGTTGCGGCGTTCTGCACACCGGCGCCCTGCGGCAAATGGCCCGGCGCGGCCGGCGCGGCGGTTGGCTTCGGCGTCGGCGTATACGCGGAAACGGGCGGCTGCGCGGTCCATTCCGGCGCAGCGGTGGCCGTTGCCTCCATTGTGGGCGCAGGCGTCGTTTGCCCGGCATGGAGGGCGGTTGCCGCGCCTGGATCCGGTGTGGAAACGGGAATATATATCTCCAGCCCTTGATTGTCTTCCGGCGCCTCCGAGGTCAGCGGAACATCCGAAACGACCGGCATTTCCGGCGTAGGAGACGGCGTGGCGGACGGGGTTGGCGAAACCGTGGGCGTGGGCGTGGGCTCCTGGGTGGGCAAAGCGGAATTCTCCGGCTCGGTTTGCAGGCCTACGGAAATCAGCAATTCCGCGCCGCGGTCAAGAACGGCGTTCCATACCGCGTCCACGGCCTTCCTGGCAGGCGCGGTTTTTTCCACCCCGTCGGAAATCGCATTCGCAAAACGCAGCGCTGCCGCGTTTTGCAAATCTGCCGCCACATCGCCCCATGCGTCCGATCGATCCAGCAAATTATCCATCACACGGATCGTGTTGTCATAAACGGTGTCCAGGGCGGCGTTCGCCTTGCCCTGGATCTTGGACAGGGTCGGATCTTCCAGGGGCAAATTCAAAAGCCACGCATACAGCAAAATCCCCAGCAAAAGCGAAATCAGAGAGAGCAACAATTTGGTGCTGAAATACCAGCGCAGCCGTTTTCGCCACAGCATCAGCATGCCCACTGGCCAAAGCACCAGCGACAGCACCAGCGTCAGCGCGGCATACAAGAATCCTGCCCGCTTGGGCGGCCTTCTGTGTCCGCCAGCGGGATGATATGCAGGCCGTTTTTCCGACCGCATCATATAATCGCGGTCGCCTGCGCGATAAAACGCAAAATTTCCTTGCAACACTGCTTGCATGTGCGTCACCTTTCGACAAAGATTGACTCAAAAGGACATATTTCCCCATTACACATATTATAGCAGAGCTTCTGGAAAACCTCAAACGACAACATTATGACGAAAAATCGAATTCGATTGGACGCCGGCCTTGACAGACCGCCGTATGGCGTGCTATCGTAAAGAAAAAACGAGGAGAAGCATTGTCATGAAAACGCTCATTGCTTATGCATCCAAGACGGGAACATCCAAGAAATGCGCAGAATTGCTGGGACAAGCGCTGCCGGATTCGGAACTGTGCGATTTGACAAAGGAGAAGCGCGATCCCGCCTCCTTTGACGCGGTGGTGATCGGCGGAGGCATTCGCATGGGGCGTCTGCACGTGGATGCAAGGCAATATCTGGAATACTGCAAGGATCTGCTGCTGACAAAGCGTCTGGGGCTGTTTCTGTGTTCGGGATGGCCGGAACAGGCGGAAGCACAGTTTTCCGGCAACGTGGACGGGGAGCTGCTGGCCCACGCAACCGTGCGCATGAGCTTTGGCGGCGAGATCGACATGCAACGCATGCATGGATTTGACCGGATCCTTGCCCGCATGGCGCAAAAAGCCGCCCGGGAGGATCCCGCCTCCGCACCCCGCCTGTATCCGGAACGAATCGACGCCTTTGCCAAAGCCATGGCCGGCAAGGACGGTAAAGAGCAATCGTAAACCACGCCTGCGGCGGAAAAGGAAACGCGGATTGCTCGCCAAATACGGCAGGAAAACGAGACGGGCGTGCTGTCCGGCGATGGGTAGGGTCCGGCGCTTTGCCCGGAAGCCCTGAATCGGGAAGGAAGCACGCCGGGAGCCGTCAGCAACAATACCGGCGGCGTTCGGGAAGCGCCGCATCGCCCGGAGCTTGCGAAATCCCTTCGATGCGCCATCTTGTCCGAGGAAGTTGGGTTGCGGAAACCCGACACTGAGATTCCGCGCCCGGCGCCCCGAAACGCGCATTTCCGGCTTCCGCCAGAATCCCTTCTGCACGGTTCAAAGAACTGCCTGCCGCGACGGCAGGCTGCGGACAAGGCCGGCGGACGCATAAATCCCCTTCCAACAAAAATCGTCCGGCCGGGATTCGTCGGGCGGCTGCCGTCCCGCAAAATCCGGCGGGCTTACCCGCCGTACAGCACGCCCAACAGGAAATTGATCAGGCGCGCAGGCAGCAGTTTGTTGATCAGGCAGAAGCACTTGTAGGAAAATCCGATGGCGCGCAGCGGTTTCGCGCTCCTTCGCAGCGCCGTCCGGGCGATGAATCTCCCGGCGGCCTCCGGCGCCATGCCGTTTTCTTCATCCCTTTCCATGCGCGATACGGAACGGGCAATGCGTCCGCCGTATTCCTCGTCTCCGGCGCAGCTTTTTTGCCGCGCCGCCGTAAAGCCCGTGCAAATATCGCCGGGCATTACGGCGCAGACACCCACGCCATAGGGCCGCACTTCGTTTGCCAGCGCCATGGTGTACGCGTTGATGGATGCCTTGGATACGGAATACCACGCCTGGAAAGGAATGGGCAGCACGGCTGCGACGGAACTGACGTTCACAATACGGCCGCGGCCCGCCCGGCGCATATGCGGCAGAACCGCCGTTGTGAGGTTTACCATGCCGAACAGGTTCACTTCCATCAGGCGATGCGCGTCCTGAGAGGCGGTAAACTCTGCGGCGCCGGAAATGCCAAACCCGGCGTTGTTGACCAGCACATCGATTTTTCCTTCCCGGGACAGCACGAATTCAACGGCCCCGACCACCTGCGCCACGTCCGTAACGTCGCAGCACACGTGGCAAACGCCTTCCTGGCGGCTTTCCCGGCGGGAAAACTCATATACGCGGCAGCCCGCGCGCCGCAACGCCTGTGCCGTGGCCATGCCGATGCCGGAACTGCCTCCGCTGACCACGGCGACGGCGTGCTCTATTTTGCGCATCCTACGACCTCCGCAATGATGTCCATGGCCTCGTCCAGCAATTCTTCCGTGTGGCTGGCCATATAACTCGTGCGCAGCAGACAATCCGTGGGCGGCGTGGCCGGCGGAAGCACCGGGTTCACGTATACGCCCGCGTCGTACAGCTTCATGGCGGTAATCAGCGTATTCTCCGCCGTTTGGGTATGAATGGGAAGAATGGGCGTAACCTCTCCGGAATCCCGAATGGATACGCCCCGGCGGATCAACCCCTGGCGGGCATATGCGCTCAGGCTGGACAGCCTTTGCACCAATTCAGGATGGGCGCGAATGTATCGCAGCGCCGCAAGCGCCACCGCGCAGTTGGCCGGCGGAATCGATGCGGAAAAGATAAAGGGCCGGGAATTGTGGCGAACAAAATCCACCACTTCCTCGCTGGCGGCCATATATCCGCCCAAGCTGGCCAGAGATTTGCTGAACGTGCCCATGTAAATATCCACCTGGTCTTCCAACCCAAAGTGGCTGGCGGTGCCTCGGCCGCCTTCGCCCACGACGCCCAGTCCGTGCGCGTCGTCCACCATGACCCGCGCGCCATATTTTTTCGCCAGCGCCACGATTTCCGGCAGCTTGGCCAAGTCTCCGCCCATGCTGAACACGCCGTCCGTTACGATCAGGCGTCCCGCGCTGTCGGGGACTTTTTTCAATTGAATCTCCAGTTCTTCCATGTTGCTATGGCCGTATGTCAGCATGCGGCCGTAACTCAGCTTGCATCCGTCGTATATGCTGGCATGGTTTTCTTTGTCGCAGAGCACGTAATCTCCATGCCCCACAATGGCGGATATGATGCCCAAATTGGACTGAAAGCCCGTGGAAAACGTCATAACCGCTTCCTTGCGCAAAAAAGAGGCCAGTTCCCGTTCCAATTCCAGATGCATTTGCAGCGTTCCATTGAGAAAGCGGGAACCCGAACAGCCCGTCCCGTATTTCTCCAAAGCGTCCTTTCCCGCCTGGATGATTTCCGGGTGCACCGTAAGCCCCAGATAGTTGTTGGAACCCAACATGATGCGCCGCTTTCCTTCCATCATCACTTCGACATCCTGGCGCGATTCCAACGCGTGAAAATATGCATAGATTCCCTTTTCCCGAAGATCCTTCGCCAATGTGTATTCCGAACACTTTCGGAACAAATCCGCATAGGCCATCTGGTCGGCCTCCTCTAAATTTAATGGAAATATTATACAACTTTGCCTATAATGTGTCAATGTTCGAAACCGGGCATTCTTTCCCTCGGAATTTGGGGAAAAATACAAATCAGCCCGCCTGTGCAAATTCGCGTTGAAAAATCGAATTTCCTGTTTTCCCCGGCAGAGAAATGTAGTATAATAGGATTGCTGGGTGTCAGCACCCGCGCCACAACAAAATCGGAGGGATTCCCGATGAATTTGATTTATCACGAAAATCCCCATGCGCTGCACGTGGGAACCATGGCGAACAGATCATATTACATTCCCTGTGCCAACGAAGAAGAGGCGCTTCGCGGAGGCAGGACTGCCTCCAGCCGCATGACGCTTCTCTCCGGAACATGGCGCTTTCGTTACTTCGCCAGCGTGCTGGACCTGCCGGAAGACATTTTCGCCCAGGAAATGACCATGGACGAAATCCCCGTGCCGGCGGCCTGGCAGAATCATGGTTATGACCGGCACCAATACACCAACGTGCGCTATCCCTTCCCCTATGACCCGCCCTATGTCCCGGCAGAAAATCCCTGCGGCCTGTATTCGCGGGAATTCTTCCTGCGCAAGGGCGGCATGCGCCAATATCTGAATTTCGAAGGCGTGGATTCCTGCTTCTATCTGTGGATCAACGAAAAATTCGTGGGCTACAGCCAGGTTTCCCATTCCACCAGCGAATTCGACATCACGGATTTCACCCGGGACGGGCAAAACAGCGTGCACGTTCTGGTGCTGAAGTGGTGCGACGGCAGTTACTTTGAGGATCAGGATAAGCTGCGCATGTCCGGCATCTTCCGGGACGTATACCTGCTGCATCGTCCGGAAAGCCATCTTCGGGATTATTTCGTCCACACGGCGCCCATTGTCGGAAGCTGTGACTGGCGTATGGATGTGGAAACGGAATGGCTGGGCCAGGTGGGCAACGTGTCTGCGCGGCTTTTGACCCCAGACGGCCAGGAAATCGCCCGCGCCGAAGCCGAAAACGGCATGCTTTCCTTCCATTTGGAAAACCCCACCCTGTGGAATGCGGAAAATCCCTTTCTGTACCATCTGCTGCTCCAGGCCGGAGACGAAGTCATCCTGGAGAAGGTCGGTTTCCGGGAAATTCGCATCGTGGACGACGTGGTATACATCAACGGTCAGAATGTGAAATTCCGGGGCGTCAATCGCCACGACAGCGATCCGGTGCTTGGCCCGGCGGTGGGTCTGGCGGAAATGAAGCGGGATCTTCTGCTCATGAAGCAGCACAACATCAACGCCATTCGCACCAGTCATTATCCCAATTCGCCCCTGTTCCCCCAATTGTGCGACGAAATGGGGTTCTATCTCATTGACGAGGCGGATATTGAATGCCATGGCGTGGTGTTCAAACATGGCGTCTACGAAAACGAAGCCTACAACGCCCTGGCCATGGATCCCGAATATGGGGAAACCATTCTGGACAGGGTTCAGCGCCTGGTATGCCGGGACAAGAACCGTCCTTGCGTCATGATCTGGTCCATGGGCAACGAATCCGGACACGGCGACAACTTCGACGCCGCGCTGAAGTGGACCAAGGAATTCGATCCAAACCGGCTGACCCATTACGAGCGCGCTTCCTTCCCGCCCGAGGGACGCCCGATCAACACCACCCATCTGGATTTGTACAGCCGGATGTATCCGCCGATTTCCGAAATGGAACAGCAATTTGCCCAGGGCGATTTGCACAAGCCCTACGTTTTGTGCGAATACATTCATGCCATGGGGAATGGCCCCGGAGATGCGGAGGACTATTTCCAGCTCTTTGAGCGGCATCCGCAGTCCTGCGGCGGCTTCGTGTGGGAATGGTGCGACCACAGCGTATACATGGGGCGCACGGAAGACGGCCGCAAAAAATACTATTACGGCGGCGACTTCGGGGAATTCCCCCATGACGGCAATTTCTGCATGGACGGCCTTGTATATCCGGACCGCACGCCCCACACCGGCCTGAAGGAATACAAAAACGTCATTCGTCCCGCCCGGGTCACGGCGGTAGATCTGGCCGGCGGCCTGTTCTCCGTACACAATTTCCTGGATTTCACCTGTCTGAACCAGCGAATCTCCATGTCGTACGCCATTTGCCAGGCAGGGAAAATCCTGGGTCAAGGCACGCTGCCCGATACGGATCTGGCCGTTCCGCCCCATGGCGACAGGCAGTTCTCCATTCCGCTGCCGGACGGCCTGACCGGCAGCTTCGCGGTGCGCTTTGAATCCCGGCTGGCCCAGGATATGCCCTGGGCGCCTGCCGGACATCTGACGGGCGAAGACGTGCTGGGAGAGCAGGAACTTCCCGTCCGCCCGCAAAAAACCGTGCAGGGCGCCGTTTCGGTAACGGAAAACGCCCGGCAAATCGTACTGCAGGGAGAGCGCTTCCGCTACGTGTACAACCGGCAGTCCGCCGCCTTTGACCGTCTGGTGTCGGAAGGCGTCTCTCTGCTGGAACGGCCCATGTCGCTGAACATCTGGCGCGCGCCCACGGACAACGATCAGTATATCGCGGAAGAATGGCGGAGATTCGGCTACGACCGCGCCATTGTTCGCGGATATGAGACGCGCGTGGAGTCCTTCGATGGCGGCGCAAGGCTTGCCACCCGCTTCAGCGTGGGCGCGGTGTATCTGCCCAACATTCTGTGGGGCAACGTGGTGTGGACGGTGCGCGCGGATGGCGGCATTTGCGTGGCATTCGACATTCAAAAGAACATGGAAGCACCCGCGCTGCCCAGATTCGGCGTGCGCATGTTCCTGCCCAAAGACATAAACCGCGTAACCTATTTCGGTTATGGACCGTACGAAAGCTACATCGACAAGCATCGCGCCAGCCACAAGGACCTGTTCCATGCGGCAGTGGAGGACATGCACGAGGATTACATCAAGCCCCAGGAAAACGGCAGCCACTGGAACTGCGATCTTGTGCGCCTATCCGGATGCGAAGGCGAAATAGAAATTCTGGGCAAGGGATTCTGCTTCAATGCTTCGGAATACACCCAGGAGGAATTGACGGAAAAGAAGCACAATTTCGAACTGCGCAAGAGCGGCTGCACGGTGCTTTGCATCGACGCCGCCCAGAACGGCATCGGCTCCAATTCCTGCGGCCCGAAGCTCGCGGAGGCGTACGCCTTCAACCGGGACTTCCAATTCGGGTTTGATCTGACGTTCTTCGGAAATTAGCCAAATGCGAACCGCCTGGGAACCCATCCGTTTCAAAGGGTTCCCAGGCGGTTTGTGATGCAACGATCCGGAACGCGCCGTTCGAAAAGGTCAATCGATCGTCCAATATGAATATACCATTTCGTCCTCGGGAATTTCGATGACGGAACCGTTGGACATCTTGATTTTATGAATCGCCGCATATACCCTGTCAATGGCGTCGGCATCGTCCATGGATACAAAATCGGAATACGCGATTTTTCCCGGCGCAATCGCGGCTTCCGTCGTCACCATGTAGACATAATTCTCCTCCAGCAGACGTTCTCCCCAAACGTCCGCAGGATAGATGTATAATTCAAACGCAGAAATGCCTTTCAGTTTGGAGACGTTCTTTACCTGCAAATGGAACGCGAGTTTGTTCCCATCATCGCGCCATTCTCCATAGGCTTTTGAAGGGATGACCAAAGGGATTTCCGGTTCGTCGTACTGCTTGCCGTATTCATCAAAAATTTTCTTCTGTGTTTGCGGGTTGGCAACGCCATCCGCCACCAGCGTATGTTCCCGTTGGAACCCGCGAACTGCTTTTTCTGTGTTTTTTCCGTATATTCCGTCGGCGCCATCTTCCAGATATCCCAGAGCGATCAGCGCGCTCTGCATCTCCTGAACGGCAATTCCGCTGTCTCCTATTTTCAGAAGGGAATACCGGCTCAATGCCTCGGCGTATTCCTTTGCGCTTTCACCTTGAGGGGTTGGGCGCGGCGTTGGTGTTGGACTTGGCGCAGACGCGATGCTGTCCGCAAATTCCTTCAGAGAAACAAATTTCGCAGCATCCACTGTATGATATAAATCCATGGCATTCTGGATATGGATGGCCAGATTCATGTTTTGCGCGTCTATCAGCGCGCCTTCCAGCACGCCAATGACCAACCCCTGGTCGTCGAACAGCGCGCCGCCGCTGCTGCCGGGAGAGATCGGGGCGCTGATTTGAATGTAAGACACGCCTTCGGCTTCAAACAGCGCGCTGATGTTTCCCTTGGAGACGGAATTTTTGATTCCCTTCGGGCTGGAAATGGTCAAAACAGGCGCCGCGCGAAGCAATTCCGCGTCTGCACCCAAGCGAAGCGGAACCAAATTTGTGGGAGAGAAAAAGCCCAGGATGGCAAGATCCTTGTCTTTGTCGGCAGCATATACGCGATCCACATAATACAGAGAATCGTCGTCGCTGTAGGCCAAAATTCCGGTGACGCCCTTGATGACATGATAGTTGGTGATCAGCGTTTTGTTGTCAAAGGCGACAAACCCGCTGGCCGTGCCAATGCATTCGTCATCGCAATACAGCTCCAGCAGCATGACGCTCTGCGCCGCTTCTTGAATGGCAGCCGGGTCGTTGGAAAAGGTTTCGGCAACCGCGGTTTGGCCCATGAAAAGCGCCAGGAGCAGGAAGGCGCAAACAAAACGTCTTGCTCGCATATGGTTCCCTCCGAATTGTCAAAAACGGAATATTTGCAACGCCTCGCCT
>JAQXRL010000280.1 GCA_029218505.1 Eubacteriales bacterium
GGAAGTCCCGGGTGTTTTGTATCGTTCCGGCAGCCACAGGCAAACCGGTTCGCCGCAAAGGGAATCCATGCTGGCCAGCATGCCCCAAACGTCGCATCCCACTTCTTCGCAATAGGCGAAGTAATCCTCTGCGGTTTTCGCGCGCTTGATCAAGACATTGCGCTCCGGTTTGTGAACGATTTGAACAAATACGCTCTGCAAGTTTTCCATGCTGGTAACTTCCTTTCTGAGTGCTCGGAATTTTACGCCATATGGAACGAACAACGCAATGGGAACGGGGTGCTTGGCATATTCGCCGGGATTGCAGCCGAATTCTTTCAAAAATGCCCGTTGGTAGCCGTCCACGCTGCCAAACCCAAAGGCGAAGGCGGCGTCGATGACGCGGCAATTCTCCTGCTTGAGCTGCATGGCGGATTTTGACAGCCGAAGCCGGCGGATATATTCGGCGGGCGTTACGCCGACGTAGAGTTGGAACAGCCGATAGGAATGCCATGGTGAAAACAGGGATTCCTTTGCCAAGTCAGACAATGTGATTTCCTGATCCAGATGGAGCGAGATATAGTCCTGCATTCGCTGGACGGCCAAAATCTGTTCCTGCATGCGTTTCGCCTCCCATGGGAAGCATTTTACCGGTTCCACAAAGAAAGTTCTCGATGATTTTTGCTGTTTCCGAGGCGCTGTGGGAAATTGGGAGGCGGGCGCCGGGTTATTGGCGACGCACCACCACGCCCACGCCGTCCGGAATGACCGCCACAGACGCGGTTTTGCTGGTCAATTCTTCCGCGATTGCCATGGCGTCCTCCAGGCTTCCTGCCCAGGTCATGTGCATGTCCTGAACGAGCTGCCTGTTTTCCGGGCCAGTGACGAAGACGCAATGTGCTTTTTGCTGTATGCGCGCCAGAATTTGGGCTTCCCATTGATCCATGCGCGTGTTTTCCGGAGAAACGCCGCAAATGGCTTGGGCCACGGCGTCCGCATTTTCCCGATCCGCAAACCAGCGATAGAAGTCCTCGCCGCCATGTCCGTCTCCCAGCGCCGCGCACATGACGATCACGCCTCCGGGACGCACGCAGGCTTCGGCGGCAGTCATGCCTTTGACGGATTGGTATACGTTCTGGTCCAGAGGGTATCCGCCGTTGGATGTTACGGCTATGTCCGCTTCCACGCCGGTGGCGCCCGTGCGGGACAGACAGTCTGCGCATCCCGCCTGGTGTGCTGCCTCCATGTCTCCGGCGTAGGCGGCAACAATTCGCTTGTTTGCGTCCAACAGCACGTTCAAGATAAACGCCAGTCCGGCCTGTTTGGCCGCAAACACCATGTCCCGATGAATGGGATTGCCCGACAGGTTGCCTGTGGACGCGTGTTTGTCCGCGATGAACAGCGCGTTGTGATTGTACAGAACCGTTTTTTTGGAAGCGATCCCCGGCAGCACGCTTTTGCGGCCGCCGGAAAACCCCGCGAAAAAGTGCGGCTCGACAAATCCTTCCGAAACCGTGATGTCTGCCCAATCCACCAGCTTGTTCAGCCACAATTCACCGCCGGAAGGCAGGATTCCCTTGAAGCACATTTGATCGTCCTGGTTGGCGCGATGCACCACAAAGGTCTCCCGGGAAACCAGTTCGGCGCCGAATTTTCCGATCATTTCAGCCTGCGTTGTGGGACGATGCATGCCTGTGGCAATCAAAATTTGCACTTCCGCATCCGGCGCTCCCTGGCGGATTTCCCGCAGCAAAATGGGCAGCGTAATTGCGCTGGGCACCGGACGGGTATGGTCGCTGGTGATGACCAGCACGCGCCGCTTTCCGCGGACCTTTTCCCGCAGGCGTTCCGTGCCGATGGGGTTTTCCAGCGCCCGTTGCACGATTTCCGATTGTTCCGGCAGGGCGGCGTTTGGGTTCTCATGTTCATGGGGAACCAGAACGCAGGCAATTCTTTCCTCCGGAAGTTTCAGAAGCAACTGGCTTTGACCATAAGGAATGGAAAACTCACGCATAAAATCACATCCTTTTTGTATATACGAGCGATGATTTGAAACAGCCTTTGAAGAAGAAAACACTTGTACGGTGTTCCGTTGCAAAGCGCGTTTCCAATGATGTTATATTAACACATTCTTTGTCAAAAGGAAATAGCAAAGGACAAATTTCCGGGGCAAGGCATAGAAACAAGGAATCCCGACAGCCGGAAAAAGAGCTGCCGGGATTCCTTGGGGAAAGGGGGATCACAGGAGAACGCGCGTGTATCCCAAATATTTGCTAAGCGCTTCGGAAACGGCACGGCTGTGGTGTCCGCGCACGATGATGCTGTGGTGCCGGAACCCTTCTTCCGCCATGTGCATCAGTTTTTCCTGCAAGCCTTTCAGAAGCAATACGCCGGATGTGCCGAAAAAAGCTTCCTCGACGGCGTCGTCTGTGATTTCCGCGTCCTCCACAAAGTACCGCACCTGGCCGTTCTCGGTGCGGCAGCCTGCGATGGTGATTTCGCCGGGACGAATGCGTCCAACATTCACGCCCCAGGAACAATTTTCGCCCCGGGTTTTCACAAACATCTTGTGTTCTTCGTCATGGCCGGGACCTTCCATCAGATCCAGCGGCAGCGGACCGCAATGGAACAGCACGCATTTGTCCGGCGCGTCGCCATAATTGTTGTTGATGTCCAAACATCCGGAGGGTGCGTTCGCCGCCAGCGACAATGCCAGCATGGGCAGCGCATTGGTGGCGTCCGTTTCGCAGGCAGCGGGAATTCCCATCTGGTTCAGAATTCCCAACAAAACGCAGGGCGCAATGCCATATTCGTCCTGCAATTCGTTCCAACAGCGGATGGCAATGGCGTCAAGGTGCATTTCCCGAATGAGCGCTTCCAGGGCCGCGCCCAGTTTTGCCAGATTTTGCACGGCATACGCTGGGGTGTCGGAAAGATCCGTCGCCTGAGAAATGCGGTCCGCCCATTGTTCTATGGCGGGATCCTGCTCCTCCAGGGCGCGCACCCGGGCGAAAATCTGGGTCATGTCCAGCGCCTCGACGTCGCAGCCCAGGCGCTCCATGGCGCTTTCGTCATATCGCACGGATTTGAACGCCGTGGTTCGGGCGCCCAACACGCCCAGACGCACATGCCGCATTCCCTTCACCACGCGGCAGATTTCTGTAAACTCTGTCAACGCGCGATGGAATTCCTCGCTGCAGGGGTGCATGACAAACGGCATGCCGGATGTAAAGCGGAAGCCCATTTGCTTGAACACCGCGCACAGCCCCAGCTTGCCGCAAAATGCGTCCCGCCGGTGGGCAAAGTCCATTTTGCCGATTTCGTCCGGATATGCCTGCAGCAGCACAGGCACGTTTACATCCTTTAGCGCGGCCTTGATGCCGTTTTCATCCCCAAAGTTTGGCAGACAGACAATCAAGCCGTCGTATTGCCCGCGATGTTTTTCCAGAAATTCGGCATATGCCATGCCTTCCTCTGTCGTTTCCACCGCGCCATATCGCGTCAGTTCCTTTTCCGGCATGATCAATGGAACACCTGCGCGCTTTGCGGCCGCGCACATTTCTTCCCGGGCAGAATCGATCACCGTGCTGGGGAAAAATCCCCGGTTTGCGATCAGCAGCGCTAGATTCATTCGATTTCCTCCTTTAAGTAATATCGTTTTCGAAAACGTTTTCTTCTGCAATCATAGCACAAACTTCTCCAACCTGTCAACTGTTTTCAGGCAAAGTGAACGGATTTTCCGTTGACAAAGCGAAAGGGAAAATATATGATAGTTACAGATTCAAAGCTGACAGGCAATTGGCGTTCCCGGGCGACTGCGTCCGGAAACCGGCGACCAGCGGAAAAGAGGATGGATTGTGACGACGTCGAGGCGCATCAAGCTAAAGGACATTGCGGAGAAGACGGGATACACGGTGGGGACGATTTCCAAGGCGTTGCAGGGCCGGGACGGAATTGCGGCCGAGACACGGGAAACAATCGAAAAGGCAGCCCGGGAAATTGGCTATATTGCCAATGCCCAGGCAGGCGGATTGCGCTCCGGATCCTCCAAAACGGTGGCGATTATCGTCAGCGACATTGCCAATCCGCTGTTTTCGATTTTGATTAAGAATATCATATCCCAATTGGATGCGCTGGGATACAGCGCCATTCTCATGGATACGGAGGAGAAATCCGTAAAGGAAGAGAAGGCCGTCATTTCTGCGCTGGGGAAAAACGTGGATGGAATTTTGCTGTGTCCCACGCAGCTTTCGGATCGCAGCATTGAACTGATGAAGCAAAATGGCATGCCGTTTGTTTTGATGGGGCGAAGGTTTGAAGAAATCGACGCGGACTGCGTGGTTTGGAACGACCGGCATGGCGCATATCTGGCTACGAAACATTTGCTGGAGCTTGGACACCGGGACATCGTAATGTTGACGGGGTATTCCCATATTTCCAGCGCTAAAGAGCGATATTTGGGATATTGCGATGCTTTGCGGGAGGCGGACATGCCGGTTCGCAATGAGAATATTTTTGAGATCAATATTGCGACCCATGAGACGGCCAAGACGATTCAATGGCTTTTGGATACCGGCGCTTCGTTTTCCGCCATGCTGTGTTTCAGCGACTACGTGGCTTGGGAAGCCATTGCCATCCTGAACCAACGCGGACTTCGCGTGCCGGAGGACGTGAGCGTGGTGGGCTTTGACGACATTCAATCCCAGATGTATTTTCCCTATCCGTTAACCACTGTGCACGTGCCCAAAACACTTACGGCCAGGCGGGCGGTGGATTTGCTGATGGATATTCTGGAGCACGGCCCGCTGAAGCGCCGGCAGATTATGCTGAACACCGATTTGATCGTGCGTGGTACCACGTCCCGTCCGCGCTGATTTCCGGCCGGAACGGCGCATGGGAACATGGCGGCGGAGGATCGTCCTGCTGCAGGGAGGGAGTTTGTTGTTTTCTCAAAAGCAAACCAGCGACTTTACCCATGGGAGCATCTTGTCCCGCATTTTGCAAATTTCTCTGCCGATGACGCTGGCACTGCTGATCAACGTGCTGTACAATGTGGTGGATCGCATGTACATAGGCCACATTGCGGGAGACGGAAAGCTGGCCCTGACGGGAGTGGGCCTGGCGTTTCCCATTACCGTCATGGTTTCCGCGTTTCAGAATCTATGTTCTTCCGGCGGTTCGCCGGTTTTTTCCATCGCCAGGGGCCGCGGCGAGCGCGCGAAGGCGGAGCTGGCTTTGGGGAACACCTATGCAATGCTGCTGGCGCTGGGAATTGTGCTGACGGTTGTGGGATATGCCGTGAAGGAACCGGTGCTTTGGCTGATCGGCGCAAATGAGGAAACCTTTCATTATGCCAACGATTATTTGAATATCTATCTGCTGGGCACGGTGTTCGTGCTTACTTCCATGGGGATGAACCCCTTTATCAATGCTCAGGGCGCTTCCCGGGTGGGCATGCTGACGGTGCTTTTGGGCGCCGTAATCAATATTCTGCTGGATCCTGTCTTGATCTTCGGATTGGGGATGGGCGTGCAGGGCGCCGCGCTGGCGTCGATTCTGGCCCAGGCGGGATCTTGCGTTTGGACGCATGCGTATCTGTTGGGCCGCAAGGCGGAATATCGCATTCGTTTGAAAAGCATGATGCCCGAATGGGGTCTGATGGGCCGGATTCTCAGCCTGGGCACCACCGGCTTTATTGCCCAGGTGACCAACAGCGCCGTAACCATGATCTATAACGCGGAATTGGCCGCCATGGGCGGTACTGTTTGGGTGACGACCATGACCGTGGTTTCGTCCGTTCGGGAGATCATGATGATGCCGATGCATGGTTTTACCAGCGGCGCGCAGCCTGTTCTGGGCTTTAACTACGGCGCGCGGCGAAATGATCGCGTGCGGGAGGGCATTCGCATTCTCACCTGGATATCGCTGGCATATCAGATGGCCATTTGGGCGCTTCTGATGCTGTTTCCCGGTGTGTTTATCCGGCTGTTCAACAACGATCCGGAATTGTTGGAACTTGGTTCCATGGGGATTCGGCTGTTTTTCTGCCTGACAATGTTCTTTGCGCTGCAAACCGTGGGACAAACGGTCTTTGTCGCCTTGGGAAGGACGCGGCAGGCCGTGTTTTTCTCCCTGTTGCGCAAGGCGTTTCTGGTAATTCCGCTGGCGTTGATCCTTCCCGGGATGTTTGGGTTGGGCGTAAAGGGCGTATTTTTGTCCGAACCAATTTCGGATATTCTCGGCGGCGGCGCCTGCTATCTGGTGATGCTGCGCATGGTCTATTTTCGGTTGAAGGAGGAATCCCACGCCATTCACCCCTGAAAAAAGAAAAAATTTTCGCAAACGACCGCCGGTTCTGTCGATACGGCGGTCGTTTGTTCATTTCATCCGTTATTGTTTTTTCAGAAGATTTTCCACCGCGCCGACCCAATCGTGCGCAGGATCGTTGGAGCGGAAGAAGCCCTGATGCTCGCCGGCCATGAGCCACAGAAAATACGTGTTATAGCCGGGCGCGCCCACGGTGGTGTGGTATCCCTTGGGGAATTCCACCAGTTCGTCGTTCTTCACGCGATAGGCTTCGTCAATTTCGCCGTCGGCGGTGTACAGGCATTGCACGGCAAAGCCTTGTTCCGGCTGGAAGAGGAAATAATAGATTTCT
>JAQXRL010000281.1 GCA_029218505.1 Eubacteriales bacterium
GCCTGTTCGGCGAACAAAAAAACGCGCCGTCCGTTTCGCAACGGATGGCGCGGGAACGATTCTATAGGCTGACATGCTTCTCCAACAGCCATGCGCTGCCAAATATGGAGGCGGCAATCACAATGGCGCCTTGAATGGCGGCGGGAATGAGCGCTACCATCATATCCTGCATGGTTTCAAAAATCTTTTCATCGTTTATATACAAGCCGGAAATTCGGGACAGCGCAAAGCTGATGCCCGCAAAGATCAGAAAGCTGACCAATCCCCTTACTTTTTTGCTGTTTAACACGGTGGCGCTGATGGTTACGGCCAGATAAGCCACCCCCACAATGGACAGCACTTCCAAGACAATCGCCAACAGCGTAAAGCTGACCGCCATGAAAAACTGGCTGAGCTGCACGCCCTGTTCCGCCATCATTTGGTTGATCAAAAAATAGTAGCCCCGCCATTCGCCAAAATAATCCAGAAACAGGGGCACATCCACATACATTAACCCAATGAACGCCGCTGCATATGCCACGCCCAGCAACAGCGTAAACAACATCTTTGAACAAATAATCGCAAGCGGCGTATTGGGCGTCATGAAAATCAGATAACTGGATCTCTGTTTTAATTCGCTGGAATAAGACGATATGCCCATGGCGAATACGGCAATGGCAATGCCAAACCCCGCAATCGTCAATAGCGACACGGCCGTGACCATATGCGCTTCCTTTTGCATGTTCATGCTCACCAAAAAATAGGCTTCCAGCGCCGCCGCAACAGCCAGCAAAATCAACAGCGCATTGCGGTTTTTTCGCAATTCGTATTTGATCAACTTAAGCATCTGCCTTCGCCCCGCCTTCGCCGTAAATTTGCATATACATGTCCACAATGGACATGCCGCTTTCGCTGCGCATTGCCTTGGCGTCGCCCATGCGCACAATTTTTCCGTCCTTCATGAAAATCGCGTCGTCGATCATGTCCTCCAACTCGTCCACCAGATGACTGGACACAATCAAGGTGCGACCGTCCGTGTGGTTTTCCCGAATCAGTCCCAGCGTGCGCTCTCTTGCGATGATATCAATCCCATTGAGCGGCTCGTCCAGCATCACCAGGCGGCTGTTCCGGGAAAACGCCAGGGCAAGCTTCAGCTTCGCCATCATTCCTGAGGACATGGAGCGAACCTTCTGCTTCGCGTCCAGTTTTTCCTGGCGCAGCATCTCTTCATATCGTGCAAAGTCAAAATCCTGGAAGAAATCCCGGTAATACTTTCCCGCATCCAGGGCCGTCATGTAATTGTAGAAATACGCTTCCGTAGGCATGTACGCCACATGACGCTTGGTTTCCACGCCAATGGGGGCATGATCGAAGCGGATTTGACCGGAGGTCGGTTTTACAAGTCCCGCTACCATTTTCATCAGCGTCGTTTTTCCGCTGCCATTCGGCCCCAGCAACGCCACGAGCCTGCCGTCTTCCACGCACATCGTCACGTCATCCACGGCGGTTTTCCCGCCATATTTTTTCCCCACATTCCTGCACTCCAGCATGCGTTCTCCTCCGCTTTTGGCTTGCAGCCATTCTTGTTTTTTTATATCCGTTTCATTAGGACGCGGAAAGCATCGCGTTTGTTCCCAAGGGCATGCTCCGGACGAAAAAATTCCACATGTTGGAAAGCGTCGCCGTCCCGGAAAAAATGCGGCGTTCCAGGAACACTGCCCGGAAAGCGCGTTCCCTAGATTTCTGAAAACGCATCCGAATCTTCCGGCCAGGCACGATAAAATTCTTCAAAGCGCAGGGGAATCACCGCGCCGTCGGTCAGGTTCGTCACGCTGCTGACGAAAGCATTCTCGTCCACGCATTTTACCACCAGCGTATAGGTAATATCCGCGCCAAACAGCTTGTCTTCCACAACGACCGGCATGGACTTCATGGCATAATCCAACCGGTTCAGCATGGGATATTCCACATTCATCAGATACCGCGCCGTGGGATGCATTTCCCCTACGCCAGCCGCATTGACCGCAATCACCGCGCCCTGAGTATATGCCCGCACCAATCCGCCCGCGCCCAGCAAAATCCCGCCAAAATACCGCGTGACCACGCAACAGCAGTTGGTAACGCCGCGATTTTTCAGCACCTCCATGATGGGCATTCCCGCCGTGCCGCCCGGTTCTCCGTCGTCGGAATAGCGCATCACGCCCATGTTGGCCCCGATTAAGTAGGCATAGCAATTGTGCGTCGCGTCTTTGTGTTTTTTGCGAATTTCGGAAAGAAACGCAAGCGCTTCTTCCTCT
>JAQXRL010000282.1 GCA_029218505.1 Eubacteriales bacterium
AGGAGGCAATCCTGCAACTTCTGAAACGCGAAAACAAATTGACCGTGCAGAGAATTTGCGAAGAATTCAACGTTTCGCCGGCCACCGTGCGAAACGACTTGAACGACATGGCGCGCAAGGATTTGCTGATCCGGACGCACGGCGGGGCAATGCTGAGGCAAAGAGTTGGCATTGAACTGACAAACCAGCAAAAACAGATTAAGAATGTTGAAGAAAAAAAGCGCATTGCCCGGGAAGCATTGACAATGATCAATGATGGCGATACGCTTGCGATTGATACGGGCACGACAACCATGATTTTTTCTGAAACATTGACGGCCAAAAAGAATCTGACGATTTTGACAAACGACCTGAAAATTGCGTTGATGTTGGAGGAAAACACAAATTTTACGGTCATTGTCATTGGCGGAATTCTGCGCAAGCGCTATAGTTGTGCGCTCGGTCCAATGAGCATCGCGGGACTGAAGAGTTTCCGCGTGGATAAGGCGTTTCTCGGCGCAAATGGAATTACCGCAGATGCGGGATTTACGACGCCAAACATATACCATGCCGAGTACAAGCGCACATTGGTGGAAATCAGCAACGAAACCATTGTGCTATCCACAGGCAACAAACTGGGCGTGAACAGCTTTACGACATTTGCGCATGCGAAGGATATCCACACAATTATTACGGATACATCTGCTCCATCGAGCGAAGTAACCGCCCTTCGGAATATGGATGTGGACATAAGAATGGTATAGGAGTAAGCAGATATGGACAGCAGAATGTTGGCAAAATATATCGATCAAACGCTGTTAAAGCCTTTCGTATCGGATGAAACAATGCGCGCATTTCTGGAAGAATGCCGCAAATACGGTTTTGCAATGGCGGCAATCAACTCTGCGCCTGTTTCTTTTGCGGCAAAGATCTTACAGGGAAGCGGCGTGCATGTCGGCGCGGCAATCAGTTTTCCGCTTGGACAGACGACGTTGGAAGTAAAATGTTTTGAAACACGCAGCGCCATTGCGGAAGGCGCAGACGAGATCGATTATGTGATAAATCAGACGCGGCTGAAGAGCGGAGATTGGGCGTATATTGAGCATGAGATGCGCTGTATTACGGAAATCTGCCATGAACAAAACCGGCTGTGCAAGGTAATTTTTGAAAATTGTTACCTTACGGACGATGAAAAGAAGCGCTTGTGCGAAGTGGCGGTGCGGGTGCGCCCGGATTTTATCAAAACATCTACAGGATTCGGTGCGGGCGGAGCAACCCTGCAGGATGTGCGTTTGATGAAATCCATCGTTGGCAACGAGATCGGCGTCAAGGCAGCGGGCGGCATCCGCACGCTGGAGGATGCGTTGGCGTTTATCCAGGCGGGCGCCACGCGCATTGGAACAAGTGCCGGCGTAAAGCTTCTTCAGGAATTTCAGGAGAAAGGAAACGCTTAATCCGGCTCATTTTGGCAACGTTGGACGGTTGGCGTCCTTCAGACAAACGGCGCGCAGGATTGTCAACCCCGCAAGGAACGCGATGCGGAAGAAAAGGCGGACTTGCCGGCCGGATGGCCGGCAGGAGGTTGTCACGGGGCGCGAGATTCGCCTGCGGCATGCTTTTCGCAGGCGGTTTTTCTCCATCCATGGGAAGCCTGTGAACGCGTTCTGGCAGAGAGCCTCATGTGGTCTGATGTACGGCCAGCTGGACGCCGGAGCACTTGGTTTTTCGTGCCCTTCCCCGGGAAAAAACAGCGGTGGCGGTATCTGTACAATGGTTTTGCATCCGTAGCTTTTGCAGCTGCGGATGCTTTGTTTTTGACCGCCGGGGCACGGGGCGCAATCGTGCGCCCGGATGGCAAAGACGGTGAGCGCGTTTCGGCGTTTTCTGCAAAGGCTGATCATCTCGGAAGATCCCGGCAAACGATCTCCAATTAGGGGACGCCCGCCTTCGGGACAGGGAAAAAGGAAGATAACAACATCCATGCCCCCGTAATTTCAAGCCCGATTCCTGCCGCGTTTTTTATCAGGATTTCCCATCTCGTCCAATTTCGTTTGTCGCATGCTTGCGTTCCCGAAAGGATATCAGAAAAACCTGAAAATCTACCATCTGCATGAAGAAACATCCGGCAGTCTTGAAAGCCTTTCGGCCGTTTCTGCTTGCATGCGGATGGAAGCCTTCCCTGACTTTCTCGCAGGCAACAGACAGATTGGAACAAACATGCCATTTGCAATCGCCTCCGCTATGGAATGCAAATATGCATTTCCAATGTGCTTTGCAGAGGATAGATCGAAACTGGGCTGATGAAGGTTCATGTCCTCCACGTATTTTGGCCGCGTGTTTCGGAATTCTGAGGGAATGTCTCCGACAACGTGGCGGCAACACATGCAATCCGCAGACGAGAGAA
>JAQXRL010000283.1 GCA_029218505.1 Eubacteriales bacterium
CATGAGAGGGCTTGGGGCCACTGGAATTCCAATCGTGAACGGCGGCGTGCACGGCGGCCACGGATGCTGATTTTTCCCTGGAAAAATCGCAACCTGGCAGATTTTGCGGCCGGAATACGCAGAATTTCAGCAGAATCTGGAGAAGGTGGCGGGGGATTGCTTCCCCGCCCACCAGCTTGTCAAAAAGTCTATTTGGACAAGCCAAAGCCCTGAGACGCGTTGCCTCAGGGCTTCAGACTGTCGAAAAACGCAGAGCGAGCATGAGAGGGCTTGGGGCCACTGGAATTCCAATCGTGAACGGCGGCGTGCACAGCGGCCCCGGATGCAGATTTTTCCCTGGAAAAATCGTTGCCTTGCAGATCTTGCGGACGGAATCCGCAGGATTTCAGCAAAAGCTGTAGAAGGTGGCGAGGGGATTGCTTCCCCGCCCACCAGCTTACCCAAAAGTCTTTTTGGACAAGCTGAAACCCCTGGCTATGCCGGGGGATAATTCTTTGTTCGTCGAAACGGCTCAATTGGGGGCATGGTGATAAGACCTATGAGGGCCTGGTCATAACAGCCCATTCAACGGGTGGTTATGACGTTAGCATAAATGCTCCATACAGTTGTTTGCGCGATGTGCGCCGCTGGTACAAATGCTACAGACGGAAAACCGGGCCGTTCCGGAATAGAGGAGGCGAAAATCGGATGGCGTGCAACCCTCCTGATGGGAAAACACATGAATGAAATGGGATGTGTCATAAAAGCCGCATTCCAGCGCGACGGTCGTAATGGGCTTTGCGGAATAGCACAGCAATCTGCGCGCGGTCGCCATGCGGCATTGCAGCAAAAACTGCATGGGGGTTTTGCCGCAAACCGCCGTAAAATTGCGCGTAAACGTGGACCGGGCCATGCAGGCGTTCCTGGCCAATTCGTCGATGGAAATTTTTCTGGAGGCATTCAGGCGAATGAATTCCATGCTGCGCGCCACAGCCAACGCGTTGGGATTTGCATTGGCGTCGGGCTGCGAAGGCCGCATGTTGGCGGCATACGCGGACAGATGGCCAATCAAGTTGAGCAGGCACGCGTTCTTTTGTACGTTTCGGCCGGCATACTGACTGCGGTCGTGGCGAATCAATTCCTGAATCATTGCGGCCACGGGGGCATATGCGTTTGAAGTCAGCCGCACGGGCAGGAAATCCCGGCGCTCGCTGCGCAGATAGGGGTCTACCTCAAACATCATGGTGTATCCCGGCAGCGCGCGCAGCTCCTGGTCATAGCGCTGGAAGAAGTCGTATCGAATCAAGGCATGAAAAACCATGGCGCCTGAATCCGAAAAATATCCATGGCGCACGCCTCCGGGAAGAAAATATACAGAACCAAATTCGGCAGAATATTCCCTGCCGTTGATTTGATGCCGCGCATGTCCTTCCATGACGATGTTCAGTTCGCAAAATTCATTGGCGTGAACGCCGGAATTTCCATGAATGCGGTGCAGATATGCATGGCAAAACTCCATATCCGCGCCATGAAACCATTCCGTTGTTCGCCATAGAGGTCGTTCATGATTCGCAAATTCTGTAGAAACGTCCATGGCTTCCTCCAGCGGATGAATCGAATTTACAATCAAACGATGATTTTATACAAGTATTGTACTACGCAATCGTGATAAAGTCAATGTATCAAACGGGCGAGGGCCCCGCTGCGCAAGGAGGCAGAGAGAATGCAAAAGAAATATCATGGCGTTATACCGCCCATTATTACGCCGGTGGACGCCAAAGAACGAGTGGACGAGGAAGGGTTTCGGGCGTTGATTGAGCGATGCGTGCAAGGCGGATTGCACGGCATTTTTGTGGCAGGCACCAACGGCGAGTGCATGCAGTTGACGCAAGCAGAGAGGGATCGCGCGATCCGGATCGCCCTGGATCAGGTTCATGGCAGGATTCCGGTCGTGTGCGGCGCCATGGATTGTTCCACCAAGCGCGTAATCGAGAACGTCCGGCGCATCGAGGACATGGGCGGAACGTGCGTTGCCATAACGTCCATTTTCTACGCCAGACATACGTCCCAAGACGAATCCGTGCGGCATTTTGAACGGATTTCCCGGGAAACCAGCGCGGATATCATCCTGTACAACATGCCTTCCATGACGGGATTGACCTTCACGCCCGCCACCGTGTTGAAAATTGCACAGATGGATCACGTAATGGGATATAAGGACTCCTCGCCTTCCTACGGCGGCTTTCTACAGGTGCTGGCACAGCACAGAAACACGGAATTTGCCTGCTTGCAGGGCATGACGGCCCAGGCGATTTCGGCGCTGCTGATGGGTGCAGACGGTTTTGTGCCCGCACTGGCGCCGCTGTTCCCGGAAATGTTTGTGGACGCCTATGAAGCAGGCATTTCCGGCGACACAGACCGTGCATGGCGCTATAACGAGTTGATTCGGGAATCTTCCAAAATCTTGGGAATGTCCAAAAACATGACTGCGGCGGCGAAATATGCCATTTCCACCTTGGGGCTTACGGACAAGCGCGTGATCTGGCCGCAGGATGGCACCACGGCGGAGGAAGAAGAAAAAATCCGTGCGCAAATTGACGCGGTGCGTGATTTGTACGCCCGGGAAAAGGAGGCGCACGCATGAATTTGGGCTTGAAGGGGAAAACCGTGGTGGTTACAGGCGGCGCCAGCGGCATTGGCAAGGCCGTGGCAAAACAGTTTCTGGCGGAGGGCTGCAATGTTGCCGTATGCGGGCGCAGCCAGGCGCGCCTGGACGCCATGCTGGCGGAATGTCCGGGCATGCCGATCATGGCCGCATCCGTGGATGTGACGAACACCACGGCATTGGAAGAGTTTGCGACGGCGGTTTTGAAGCGCTTTGGCAGGGTGGACGTGTGGGTGAACAACGCAGGCATGAGCGATCCCATGCCGTTTGAAGAGGCCGACGAGGCGGCCTTCCATCGCTTGGTGGATGTCAACTTCAAGGCAGTGTTCTTTGGCTGTCAGGCAGCGGCAAGGGTTTTGCGCGTTACGGGCGCAGAAAAAACGGCGCCCGGCGGCGTGATTCTCAATACGTCGTCCTTTACCTCCGTGATTCCCACGGCGGGCAAGGCGCTGTATGGCGCGACAAAGGCGGCGGTGAACAACCTGACGGAATCCTTTGCGGCGGAATTGGCGGCGGACGGCATTCGCGTGGTGGCGGTGATTCCGGGGTATATCGCCACGGAAATGACCACCGCCAACATCGCAAAGAACCGGGATTGGCTGGTTTCCAACATTTCGGCAAAGCGGTTGGGAACGCCGGAGGATATGGCCGGCGCGTATGTGTTTCTGGCTTCCGACGCCGCCCAATATATCACGGGAACCACGCTGCAGGTGGCGGGCGGCAAGCTTTGCGTGCAAAACCCCCTGTGGAGTTGGGACAGAAAGGAGGCGCAGGGATGAAGCTGTTGGAATGCAGGCCCACGCTGCATGAATTTTCGGATGTGAATGCTTTTGCCAAGGAATTTCAGGTGGGCGCAGGAGATTTGGTGCTTACCAACCGATTCATCCTGGATGCAGAAACGGTTTTTCCGGGGGCGCAAGCGCTGTATCAAGAGGATTTCGGCCAGGGCGAGCCAACGGACGCAATGCTGCGGGCGCTGCTGAAGCAAGCGGGGCCGCATAAGCGCGTTGTGGGCATCGGCGGTGGCACGGTAATGGACTTGGCCAAGCTCATGAGCCTGAAGGTATCGGCGGAGGACGACTTGCCTGCGCTGTTTCAGGGAAAAATTGCGGCGGAAAAGGCGTGTCCCTGCGTGCTGGCGCCTACGACCTGCGGCACGGGATCCGAAATGACGAACGTCGCGGTGGTGCTGTTCGAGCAAATGGGCATGAAGCTGGGGCTGGCCAGCGAAGCGCTGTACGCGTCGGATGCGGCGCTGATTCCTGCGCTGATGCGCACGCTGCCCTATGGGGCCTTTGCGTTTAGTTCCATCGATGCGTTGATTCACGCGGTGGAATCCTATTTGTCGCCCAGGGCCACGGAAATTACGCGAATGTTTTCCCGAAAAGCCATTCAAATGGTGCTGCGCGGTTACAAAAACATGCAGCCGGGGAATCTGCCCGGATCAGCCGTGCTGGCGGATTTTCTGCGGGCGTCCACGTATGCAGGAATTGCCTTTGGAAACGCGGGCTGCGGCGCGGTGCACGCCATGAGCTATCCCATTGGCGGCAAATATCACGTGGCCCATGGCGAGGCCAATTATCTGTTGTTTCCGGCGGTGCTGCGCTTTTACGACGCGCTTCCGGAAAAGCGGCCCCTGGAAGAATTCAAGCGCATTGTTGCCGGCACGCTGGAATGCGACGCGGACGAGGCGCTGGCGGAAATGGAAGTTCTGCTTGGGCGAGTGTGGCGGCGCAGAACGCTTTCGGAAGCGGGCATGACGGAATCGGACTTCCGGGAGTTTCCGGAGGAAGTGTACCGGCGGCAGCAGCGGCTTCTGAAGGGCGCCATGAAGACGCTTTCCCGGGAGGATCTGGAGAAAATTTACGACATGGCGCGTTGAAGGCGCAGGAAAGGGGCAGAAGAATGCCGAAAATTCTGTATATTCAGCCTATCCATCCCGCAGGGATGGAATATCTGGCGGCCAAGCCGGGATATACGGTGGAGGTTGCGCCGGATACGGACAAGGAAACGCTGAAGAAATGCATTGTGGATGCAGACGCGATCATCACCCGGCTGACGGTGGTGGATGCGGAGCTGATGGGTTGCGCCCGGCATTTGAAAGCGGCATGCAAACATGGCGTGGGCGTGGACAACATCGATACGGATTATTGCAAGGCCCATGGCATTGCGGTGGTGACCACGGGCGACGCCAATTCCTCCACCGTGGCGGAGCATGCCATGCTGGCCATCGGCGCGTTGTATAAGCGCATTGTGTGGCTGGACGGCCGCATGCGCCAGGGAGATTGGGGCGCGCGGGATCGTTCCGGCGGGCAGGATCTTCGGGGAAAGACGCTGGGCCTGGTGGGATATGGACGCATCGGAAGCTGCCTGGCAAAGATGGCGGGACACGGATTTGATATGGACGTGCTGGTATATGACCCCTATGCCAGCAAGGAGAAGGTGGAGGCGGCGGGATGGACCTATTGTCCGGACTTGGACGAGATGCTGCCGCAAGTGGACGTGTTGTCCCTGCATGTGCCGCTGACGAATTCTACCAGGGGAATCATTGGCGAAAAACAGCTGGCGGAAATGAAGCAGGGCGCTATGGTGGTGAATTTCTCCCGGGGCGGCGTGGTGCGGGAGGATGCACTGGCGAACGCCCTGAAGGCGGGGCATATTGCCGGCGCGGCGCTGGATGTCTTTGAGGAAGAACCGCCCAAGGCGGACAATCCGCTATTTGCCATGGAAAACGTATTGCTTTCGCCCCATTGCGCCACATTTACCGAGGATTCCCGCCGCAGAATGTCCATGCGTTTGGCGACGGAACTGGAAGCGCTTCTAAAATAAACGATCAAACGAAAAGGAGAAATGCCGTATGAGACCATCTTTTGTGAATCAGCCCAAGCCCTTTATTGTGTCGGTGATTACGGACCCCGATCCGGATACCGCCATTGCAACCATTCGCAATTCGGAATATGACGGCGCGCAGGCGTTTGATTTGCATCTGAGAGCCCTGGAATATCAGTATCACAACCAGGCGGACCTGGAGCGCATCATCAAAAGCACGGACAAGCCCATCATGACCATCAACTATCGTGGGGACAAGACCTGGCCGGGACAGGCAACGGACGAGGAACGGGTGGAATCCCACATGATCGCCCTGCGGGCAGGCGCGTCGGCGTGCGATATTATGGGCGATATTTTCGATCCGTCTCCCATGGAGATTTCCTACAAGCCGGAAATCATCGACAAGCAAAAGCGGCTGATCGACAAGATTCATTCCATGGGCGGCGAGGTAATCATGTCCTGCCATACATGGGTGCATATGACCACGGAACAGATCTTGGAACAGCTGACCGCCACCCAGTCCCGGGGCGCAGACATGGTAAAGATCGCCTGCGGCGTGAACAGCGAAGAAGAGCTGACGGAAGCAATGCACACCACAACGGTGCTGAAACGGGAACTGAAGGTGCCGTTCATCCATATCTGCATGGGACAGTATGGCAAGCTGCATCGCTTTGTAGGGCCGATGCTGGGCTCGTCGCTGATCTTCTGCGTGCAAAGTTATACCCCCAAGGGACATAAGGATCAGCCGCTGGTGCGCGCGGCAAGGGCGGTGTTTGACAATTTGGATTGGCATGTGGCGCGCAGCGCGCTGAAGGAGGATTGAACGTGAAACTGGAAGGAAAGGTTGCCATTGTTACGGGCGCAGGCGCGGGCATCGGCCGGGCATCAGCCCTGTGTTTTGCCCGGGAGGGCGCAAAGATTGCCGTGATAGACATCAATCCTCAGCGTGCCCAGAACGTGGTGGAGGAAATTCGCGCCAAGGGCGGCACGGCAAATCCATATGTGTGCGATGTGATGATGCAGGATCAGGTAAACGATACGGTGGAACAGGTGCGCAAGGATCTGGGACCCATTGATATTTTGATGAACAACGCGGGCGGCGCGATTGTGGCGGGAGAAGGTCAAAGCTTTGAATCCTGTACTCCGGAATTCATCAATCGCATGATCGGCGTGAATCTGATGGGCGCCATTTATTTTGCCCGAGCCGTGGTTGGGGAAATGAAGGAACGGCGCACGGGCAGAATTCTCAATTTGTCGTCGGTGCGCGGCATCGGCGGCGAAAAGGGCGTGCTGTATGGAACGGCCAAAGGCGCGATCATTTCCTTTACCAAAGGATTGGCCATGCGGCTGGCGGAATATGGCATTACGGTAAATGCCTTGGCTCCAGGCGCCATCAATTCCCGGCCCGCGCCCGGTTCTCAGCCGAATTTTGTGGGCCGGCCTGGCACATGCGAAGAGGTGGCGGAATTGGCGCTGTATCTGCTCACGCCGGAGGCCAGCTTCATCATCGGCCAGAACATTGCCATTGATGGCGGACGCACCCTGGGCTGCAAGGGAGACTGAGGTTCGATCCAAAAGATTGCGCCCCAGAAGAGCAGTGCCCGCCAGGCATGCAAAGCCGTTGGCGGACGGACCTTGCGGCGAACAAAGAGAGGCTGCCTTTGCGGAAAGGGAGTTGTGTTCGCCGCAGGCCCCGCCCTGTTGGTCGGCGACGGCCTTGTCCGGGCGGAAAGGCGCGGGAACCATGGGACTGCGCAGCCAAAATGGAGGA
>JAQXRL010000284.1 GCA_029218505.1 Eubacteriales bacterium
GCCGTATGCGGCTTTCCGGATAGTAATACGGAATCACGACATAGGGTCTTCCTGTCTTTAGCGCTGCCAGCATGCAGCACAGCATGTCGTTTTCCTTGTCACCCCAAAGAAGGATCGCGCTCTTTCCGGGATATTTGTTCAGCAGAAAGATCGCCAATGCTTCGGACCGATCATACATCTGCGCGTAGGTCATGCTGCCCTCGCGGCCAATGGCTGCCGTGCGTCCTTCTGCAGCAAACCTGAGAATGTTGTCGAAAAGAAACACGATCTTTCTCCTTTATCACACAAATTTACACAAGTATATCTTCAGTATATCTTCTGAAAAGGGACGTTGCAACCGTTTGGTGCGAAATTTCTGTTAAAATTATCCTGAAAATCCAAAATTGAGAAATGCATGGGGGAAAGAAGATGGGGGTCTGCTTCGCCGGATGGGGACAGCAAAGATCCCTGAACGCCCTTTGGCGGGCATCCAGGGATGATCGTTTCCGTAATTTTGCTTACAGCAGCGCCAATACAGTGTCTGCGCTCATTTTGGCGGATTCCAACGCAGGGCGCTCCGGGGAGAGATCCTGTTCCACAATGAACCATTCCGCGCCGGATTCCAGGCCGGCGTCTACGATGGCTTTTACGTCCTGGCTGCCGTATCCCACCGGCTTGAACATGAAGGGAACGTCCGCGTCCGCGGATGCGCCGCCAATGAGGGCATAGGGATTGCGGCCTTCGATGCGGCGGCCCACAAAATCCTTCAGGTGAACCACTGGGCAACGGCCTGCATATTTGTGGATATATTCCACAGGATCCTGTCCCGCGTATTTCACCCAACAGGTATCCAGCTCCGTCATGAGCAGATCTTCCGGCACACAGTCATACAGGAAGTCCAGGCCAAATTGATTGGACATGGAAACAAATTCGAAATCGTGGTTGTGATACAGCAACTGGATGCCGGCCTGCAGGCAAAGCGTAGCAAAATCGTAAATGGTGCGAATGGCCTGGGCAAAGCCCGCGCTGCCCGGACGGCTGGTTTCATCCAGATAGGGCACCGCAATGTATTCGCAGCCCAGCGTAAGGTGATCGGAAATGACCTTGAACATGTCTTCACGAATTTCGGCCAGGGGAACATGAGAAGAAATGGCCACCAGGCCCGTTTCGTCCAGCATTGCCCGGATCTCCTTGGCGGAGTGACCATACATGCCCGCAAGTTCCACGCCATCATAGCCCATGGCGGCGATTTGCTTCAACGTTCCCAAAAGATCCTTTGCCGCATCCTCTCGAGCGGAATATACCTGATATCCCAGATATGCTTTTTTCATGTACAAAACCTCCCTTTCCTTGTTCATGGCGATTTTTTGTGATTGTCAGCGTGGGGTTTCCGAAGTGCCGCCCGCCGACCCGGCCAAGCCTGCGGCTTGCCGAATCCCGGCTTTTGTGATTGCCGGCGTGGGATTTCCGAAGCGCCGATGATGCGAAACATCTCCCAGTGAATTCATTATACTGGAAATTTTTCGTTCACGCAATGACATTCCGCGAATATTTTGTGCCAAAACGTGCACAACCCCAGAGGGCCCGTTAATCCTCTTCGGCGATACCGCGCACGGGAATGTTGAACGGAGAATTTTCGCCACGACGCGCATGGGCGCGGCGCATTTGTTCGGCGTGGCGGCGAGACAGGGCGTGATCCGCAATGATGCGGCGCATCAGTTCCGAAACAACGGTTTCCAACGCAGCCCCCTGGGAATAATCCGCTTCCAGTGCGAAATCCGCGCGGTTTTGCAACAGCATATCATCCGCCAGCGCCGCGCTATCCGGCGCATGAACCACGATGGAATATCCGCCTTTGAGCTTGGTCATCTTCATGCAAGGAACATCGGTAAGGCCGTCGCCCACGTAAATCATGTTGGAAAAAGGAATGCGGCGCTTGTATTCCGGCGTGAAGGCGTTCAGGTCGCTGTCGTTGGTAATGTCCAAAATCCCCTTGTTGATGCGAAACAGATATTGCGTTTTGGAGGTGTAATTTACCGCCGTTGCCGGCCATACGGGTCGGCCTTCCTTGTCGTACACAAAGGAAGCGGCAAAGACTGCGCGGAAAAAGCCGCCAATGCGGGAACCTTCAATGATTTCCTGAAGGCCGGAGGAAATGATGTAATGCTCAACCTTTGCGCCCAGGGATTCGCCGATGGCGTTGATGCGTGGAAACCAGGTTTCCACGCCGGGAAAGAAGGCGATTTCCCGTCCCAGCGCCCGCAAAGTGTCCCGGGTAAGTTCCTTTTGCGCCTCCTGAGACATGTGTTGCATCATATACATATACGCCAAAATTCCGTCCATGCGATGCTCCAAAGCCAGGCTGCGGCATGCGCTCCAGAAAGCTTCCGGCTCCATGCCGATGCCGGGAATGAAGCCGTATTCCTGCATATCCCGCGGCGACAGCGTCCGGTCAAAATCATAGATCAGCGCGATGATGGGTTTATCCATGCAAGATCCTCCTTCGTGGAAAACAAGGCCAGGGCCGGCGAAGAACCGTCGGCCCTGGCTGTGGGGATGGCGACGGATGCCCGGCAAGGGCTTATTCTGCCGGAGCGGCAGGTTCCGTCGGGTCGGTTGAAGGAGCAATGGTTGGCGCAATCGTCTCTGAAGGCGCCGTTGCTGCCGCGCTGGGGGCATATTGGGTGCGAGGCGCGGTATCAGAATAGATGGCTGCCTGGGTCTCGCTGTCCGCAATGCCGGTGACGCTCAGGCCGGCAGCGGTCTGGAACAATTTGACTGCGGTCATGGTGTTGTTGCCATAGGCTCCGTCCCGATCCTCCAGATAGAAGCCCAATTCATACAGCCTGGTTTGCAGATCCAGCACCGCGTCGGATTTATCGCCCTTGGACAGCGGCGTATAGGCTGCGGAAGAGGGCGCCGGAGTGGGCGTGGCGGCCACGGAAATCCGTTCGCCGTTGGTAATGGCGGTCAATTCCGCCGCGGACGTCGCGGCTTTCAATTGCGAAATGGATGTGCTGACGATGTTCCATCGAGCTTCCGAATCCGCAACGGCGGTTTCGCTGGTGTTGGTCAAGGCCAGCACGTCCATGGTCACGGCGTTGCCAATGTTCGTCTCAATGGCGGACAATGCGTCCAGGAACAGTTGATCGTTCCCGGCCGGAGAAGCGGGAAGCAGCGCGGCGATGTCCAGCGCGTCCTGGGACAGGCTGGTGTTCATGCTGACCAAGCCTTCCGCATTATACAGGGCGATGAGCTGATTAATGCGGTCGGAGGAGGCGTTCTTTTCGATTTGCGCGATTCCGGCGTTGTAGAAATCCAGCGTTACGCCTTCAATGGGCGCGCCTACGGATTTTTTGGATACATAGCGGAACCAGACTACGCCGCCGACAAACAGCGCTGCCACCAGCACCAGCGCGGCGGAGATTTTCAGAAGACGGGGCAAATCCAATCGGGCCAGGCTGCCGTGCAGTTCGTTGAATTCCTCGCGGTCCTGGTCGTCGTATGGGATGCCGTCCTGGTCTGCATCGGTTGGGTTATAATCGTCGTAATCGGCGTTGTCTTCGCTGCCTGTCGTGCGGCGCGGCCTGAGAACCGAGCCCCGTCGTGCGGCGCGGCGCTCCTGCGTCGCCTCCAGCCGATTCATGTAATCCGTCACGTCCGGGGAAATTCCGGCCTGCTCCCGGCGGCGAATGGGCCGGGACTTGAACTGCGTCAGATCCACATCCTCCAGTTCCAGTTCCTTGTCCAGCAAATCCACCCGGCGGCGGAATTGTTCGTCGTCCGGCATTGCGGTCTGGGGTTCGCTGTCCCCTTCCATGTCGGAACGCATATCCCGGCGAACGTCGTCCGGCGCGGAAGCGCCCTCATAGGCGGGACGGTAGGTGGTGCGTGCATCCACGTCGCTGGAATCCTCCCGTTCCGGGTTCATGCCGGTATAGGTGGTGCGGGTATATCCCAAGGACTGGGCGTAATTGGACCGGCGACCGGACTCAAAGCGCGGCTGCACGGAGGTATAGGGAACTCCTTCAAAGCGGCTTTGTCCTACCTCGGCGGAGCAGTATGGGCACTGCGTCTGATCCGGCGCGATGGTCTTCCCGCATTTGGAGCAAAACATCTTTCAACCTCCTCAAATATCGCGCATGCATACGGGACAAATTCCTCGCAAGCATACATTTTTCATTACAATCATACAGTTTCATCATAATGCTGCAAAGAGAATACGTCAAGGATATTCTTATGACTTTATCCTGACAAAATAAGGAGAAACTGCCGTTTTTCTGGGTTCCTTGACAGATATCACCGGGAAAGGTATAATGATGTGGATACCGGCGCGAAAAGGCGCAAGAACCGGAGGAATGAAGATGTACAGTTACAAGACAAGAGGAACCTGCTCCCAGCAGATTCTGTTTGACGTGGAGGATGGTTGCCTGCATAACGTCCGCTTTGTTGGCGGATGTGCGGGGAACACCCAAGGGCTTTCCAAGCTGGTGGAAGGCATGCGAATAGACGACGTAATTGCCCGGCTGAAGGGGATACAGTGCCGTTCGGGCACGTCTTGTCCGGATCAACTGGCCATGGCGTTGGAGAAATATCGCTTAAGGCAGGTGTAAGGCTGCGCTATGGCAGGCAGAGAGTCGAAAAATACATATTCGCCAAACACGCGAAGGCCTGAAACAAAACGGGCTATGAGCGGTCGCGCCGTGGGCGGGTTGATCATGACGCTGTTGTTTCCGCCATTGGGCCTGGCGTTTTTGTGGCGGAACGGCGTGTTTCGCACCCGGGGCAGGATGATGATTACCGCGTTGGCGGCGTTGGAAATGACGTTGATTGTCTCTATGCTGCTTCCGGAGCAGAAGATGACCACAGTGCTGCCCGTGGCGTCCATTCCGTCCAGCGTGACGAAGGCCCCCCAGGAGGATGTGGCGGATGCGCTGTCCAATTTGCAGGAATTGCTCAGCGAAAACTATGCCACGCCGGAGCCGGAGGAGCTGACGGAAGAAGAAAAAGCGGCGCTGGAGGCCCAGAAGGCGCAGGAGGAAGCGGAGTTTGAGGAAATGATGAACACCATTGTATACAGTGTATACGACGGCGCAGTGTACTATCATGCCGTGAAGGACTGCGATGGCCAGATCAACAACAAAGAGCAAACCGTTCGGGAAGCGCTGGCCAACCGCCTGGCGGCCTGCAGCAAGTGCAATCCGCCCCATCCGTAAGCGGAATGGAATACCAGCCTTTGTTTTCGCAAAATGGGAACAGCGTTATGAAATGCGAACCTGCTTTTCAACAAGGAAAAGCAGGTTCGCATGCTTTATTGTACCAAGAAATTCCCACGCTTAACGCGGGGTTCGGGGAAGCTTAAGCGGTGCGGATGAAAGAAAAACTCCTTTTGCGATCATGGAGATGCGGCCGGGCAATTGCATGACGAAAAGCAAAAGACCGCATCTACAGAATCCCCCCCGACGCCAGGGCTCCACCCTTCAGAGGACGATATTTGGGAAGGATGCTGCTCCTTTTCAGGGAGGCAAGGAAGAGAAAGGCCTGTCCTTCACGGGCGGTAGTGATACGCCCACGCAGATGCCAGAGCGTCCATGTGCCTGCGAGGGCGCTGCTGGCATTCTAGAGCTTTGCCCGCATATGCAAAACCCCCGGCTTTGCCGGGGATCATTGTTCGTCGGATGCGTGTCTCCAGGAAATTTCCGAAGCCGGCGTTGCAGGCAGAAAATCCGTTTCGGAAACAGCCGCAACGGGCGTTGGATGCAGGACGCAAGGGCTGGGTAGGCGCAGCGGCCGCAAGGGTTCTCGGATCAGCAGCGCCGAAAGCGCATCATCCCGCGGAATGTTCAAAAAGAGCGCCTGAGCCGATTTCCTCTCTCCGGGACACAGATCCGGATCATACAGAAAAAAGCCGATCCGGCAGGCGGCGCGCAATCTGAAAAGCGCCGAATTCCGCATGTCTGCCGCGGAAAGCCCCAGTGCGTCCGGCTCAATGGAAATCAATACGTCCCATTCAACCGCCTGGGCAACGGCATTTCGGGCCAAGCGCTCATAGGAAAGCAAATATGCCTGCCCATGGCGTTCGGCATCGTATGCCTCTGTGTCCGCCAGCGGGATGTTGGAACAGTACGTGGAAAAATCCCGCAAATCCTGTTCCCGGCCCACGATCAAAACGCGAGCATCCGGGGCGCGTTGGAACAAGGACGCCAGCATGTCCGGCCCATACACCGCCGCAGAGGCGTATCCGCCTGTCAGCCCGCCGTGAATGCCCCAATACATCAGATACTCCAAATGCTCCAGCGCGGCAGCGCGCCGGCTGGAAGAGGCGCGCCAGGGCATGCCGGCGCAGCGAATTTCCAACCATGGCCCGGCCAGCGATTCATCCCCGCGATACAGCAGCTGTGCGGTGGACAGCCGTATGGGCGCAAGGGAGGTGCCGTCAGAAAGGCGAAGGTTGGCGTTCATGCCCAAGGTGCACAAATCCCGGCGGCGCACCCAGCCGCCTTTCAGCCGCGCGTAGGGCTGCGAGAGGCATTTGAGAAGCTCCTCTGCGGACAGGCGGTCTTCCCCTACGCAGGCCGTTGGCACGGCCTGGGCGCGGCCAACGCCGCGGACAACACGGCTGCTTGCCGTAAGAACCCAGGAGAAGGGGGGAACGATCCATCGGTGCATGGATTGCAACGCGCTGAAATCTCCGTGCAGCCATGCGCGCAGGCGATGAAAGGCGTCGTCCAGAAATTGTGGAATGGAAGCGCCCGTAAGCTGGCACACGTCTCCTTCCCAAGGCAGCATTGCGTTCAACTGCTCCGGCGTCAGGCCGGGGCGAACGATGTTGCCGGAGAGCACGTGTCCAGGCAGGATGACCGTGGAGGAAATACTGTCCTCCGGAACGGTCCATTTGCGTTGGATGCACAGGCATTCCGGCGTGATTTCGGTAAACTCCAGATCCATGGCGGGTTCGGTGGAATATGCCAAATCGCACGCCGCATGGACGCCCGCATCCCGCAGTGCAGGCAGCTCTTTGGAAAGAAAATAGGGCAAATCGTTTTGTTTGATACAGGGATGGCGCAAGCGCTCCAGTTGGCGGGAAGACAGGGCGGAATATTGCCACAGACAGGCGCCAAATCGATACCAGCCATTGGCCAACTCTGCGGTGTCAGGCGGCAGACAAAGATGAAGCGCCCCTTCGCCCCAAACCCAGCGAATCAGAAAATTCGCGGGTGGATCTTCCGAAAACTGCAATTGGGCTATGCCGGGATCCACCTGGAGGCGCAGCCGGCTCTTGGGCTGAAGACAGTCCTGGATTTCTTGGAAACAGTCCAGAAGTTCCGACAGATTTTGCGGATGTACTTCTGCGCTTGACATGTCGTCGTGGGGAAAATACGCGCGAATGATTTCCGCTTCAGGCCATCGTTCCAACACGCGTCCGATTTCGCAGGGGCGATCATCACAGGATGCCTGCAACCAGAATTCTTCTCCCGTCCGAATCAGCGAGATCGTGGTTTGCTTCGCAAGAATGTTGGACAGACGCATGCCGAAACCTCCAATTCATACAGATTTTCGGAAGTCAGATTCGCCGTTTTTCCGGGCGATCCGCCCAGATTCCGCCAAAGAAATGGGACAGCCGGTCATGCTCCCATTCCACGGTATATCCATCCAGCCGCCTGGTGCCAAAGGTGTTGGCGGCGTCGGCGTCCGGCATCATTTTGTATGTAATGGCAATTTTGGCGGGCGAAGGCGTTGCCGGCATGGCGAAATGCTCCCCGGCAAGCAGGCGGCAAACGGCCCGCCGCGCCGCTTCGTACACGCGCTTCTGCCCTTCCGCAGGCGAAAGACACAGCGCACGCTGGCGGCCCAATCCCTGCTTGACACAGGCGGTTTCCACGCCGTTTAGCCACTGAGCGGCTTCTGCGCACAGCTTGTCGTCCCCGGAAGTCATGACCACGGGAACGCCGCATTCCGCAGCGATTTCCGCGTCAATGCCAAATTCGCCATAGGGCGTGCCGTTCACGCGGAAACAATGCCATTGCCGGGATGTCATGGTGTGCTCCAGACAGGCCATTGCCGTGCCCGCCATGGCGTGATAGCACAACAAAAACATGCCGTCCGTATCCCGGTCCAAAAATGGAAAACGCGGCTGATGGGGCGTGCCTGCCAGCAGCAGGGCCCTGGGATCCAGCCGTTCCGCCAGAATATGCCCGGAAGTTCCATGCATATCTGCCACGATCACTTCATCCGCGCCGGCATCCATCGCTCCCCGAACTGCGGCGTTTACGTCTTCTGTCAGCAAGCGCTGCCCTGCCGCGTACAGGCGTCCGTCTGTCAGCACGTAGTCTGGACAACTGATGCCGCTGGCGCCTTCCATGTCCGCCGAAATATAGATTCGCATGCGGATTCCTCCTGTTTTCTGAAAAATTGTGAAGTTCCCGGCGCAATGGCTTTTGCCATGCGATCCATTCCGGGTCGTTGGAATGAACGGCGTCTGCGGTGCAGGCGTGAAGCCTTCCGTGTCAAAGAACGCTTCGCCGTCCAGAAAACGCAGACTTTGGCGGCCTTGCCACAGCGCGTTTTCCCGGGCGGCGCGCATGATTTCCCGATGCCCGGGCGCATCATCCCATCGAGATTCGACGACGGAGCATGACTGCAGGCGGTTGGGAATGGGCTTGCCGGATGTGCAAAGGGCAGCGGGTGAGGGCGGACGCGTCTTGGCGCAATCCATCATAAAATGCGCATGGGAATGGCGTTGACGCAACCCGCCATGGCGGTTTCCCCGCCGCCGTCGTCTTCCGAACCAACGACGATGCCGGCAATGACTTCCTGGCGTAGATCAATGCATCTTCCGCGGCTTCTCTTTCGAAGCGATCTTTCGCCGTGGGCGGACATATCCCGATGACAGAATGACATGGGCCGTCAGACATGCCGAGGACCGGCGTCGCGGATTCTTTCCTGGACTTCCCGGAATTGGCGTAAAAACACAGGCCTGCGCCGGGAGCACGGTGTCCAGCGAATTCCAGAAAAGCGATGGATTCCATATGCTTGAGACAAACCTCGCCTGGGCGAAAAAGGAACGCCGAACAGGCGGCAGACTGCCGGGAGACGAATCCCTTCAAATCCATTATGCTGCTTTTTGCGAGGCGAAAAGCGTGTCGTTTTCCAAACGGCGAACCCCGGAATGCAGGTTCTTCCATTATATCCAGCAGTGCCCAGTTTGTCAAATGCTATTTGCCGTGGTTGGAAAGCCGATTTGATACGAAAAAGGACTGGGGGAACCCCCCAGCCCTTTGAGACAATGCATTAGCCCAGGATCTTGGTGACAACGCCGGAACCAACCGTGCGGCCGCCTTCGCGAATTGCGAAGCGCAGACCTTCTTCACACGCGATGGGCGTGATCAGG
>JAQXRL010000285.1 GCA_029218505.1 Eubacteriales bacterium
ATTTCGAGGGCATCGCGTTGCTTGCGAAACGGCCGAAACCGCAAAATTCGCCTGAAACGGTTGTCTTCAGGCGGCAGTCCGTCAAAATGGATTGCGCAGGACATCCTGAAAAGAAACCGGAAGTGACGGCGTGTACGTCACTTCCGGTTTCTTTTCAGAGAGCAAATGCCTGCGTTCGCGGAGAAAAGCGCATTCCTGCTCTAGCCTGCGCCCAGAAATTCCTCGGAATTTCGGGAAACCGCCCTTCCCGCGTCAAAGGACATCGTTTTTTGACGCACCGGCGTCTGAAAACGCTTGTTTTCAGGCGAATTTTTTGTTCGCCGAACAGGCGCTGCCTACCGGTTGAACAGAGGCGTGTAAATCCCCAAAGGGGAATTTCGAGAGAGCGGTTTGCAGAAAGACGCCCGTGCAGAAGGAAACTTGCCTGGTGAACATGTCAAAATTGGCGGAACAGCGCAGCCAGCTTGCCCAAAACCTGCACATGGTCGGCATAGATGGGCTGCATGGAGGCGTTTTCGGGCTGCAGGCGCACGCGGCCTTTTTCGTAAAAGATGCGCTTCACCGTTGCTTCATCGCCGATCATGGCCACGACAATGTCGCCGTTTTCCGCGGTTTCCTGGCGGCGGACGATAATGATGTCGCCGTCCAAAATGCCGGCCTCAATCATGCTGTCTCCTTGTACGCGCAGGGCAAACACATCGTCCCGGCCCAGCATGTCCTGGGGAAACACCATGTAGTCTTCGATGTTTTCTATGGCAAGAATGGGCAGCCCGGCAGTAACTTTGCCCACCAGCGGCACCGTTCGCCCCTTGGACAGGGGATTGTCCAAAACCTCCAGCGCCCTGGGTTTGGTGGCGTCCCGGCGAATGACGCCCTGTTCTTCCAATTGATTCAGGTGCGCGTGTACGGTGGATGTGGACTTCAACCCAACCGCTTGACAGATTTCCCGCACAGAAGGCGGATAACCTTTTGTTTCGATTTCCTTCCGGATGAATTCCAAAATTTTTCGCTGATTTTCGGCGGATGAGCGCATATTATGTATACCTCCGGCGTATGTATTTGTAGTGAAATCGGAAACGATTTGCGCTGAGGCGGATTTTGGCAATTGTTTCCTTTATTATAGCACATGGATTCGCTCTTGAAAATACTGGCGAAAGAATTTATGCCAAGGAGGTGAAACAGGTGCGCTTTCAAATTCACGGACGGCAATACAGAATAGGACATAAGATTCGTTTTTCCGCGTTTGTGTTGATGCTGATCTTGCTGTGCACGCTGACCGGATATGGCGTTTCCAGCGCGGCGGCGGGAAATTTGCGTCAACGCGTCGGGCAGGAGGCTTATGAACCCGTTCGGTCGTTGAATTGGTTGGCGACGGAACTTACAGGAAACCGATGAAAAATGCATGTCTGCGGGATCTCGCGCAAGGGCGGGATCCCGTTTTTTTGTGTGCGTTCAGGGAAGATGTATTACAAAATTCGACAAAACTGTGAAAAAGGTGGGGAATTGTGGAAGAAAAGGGCGCGTTGTGGTATAATGCGGTGTACATAGGAGAGAGAAGAGGTGAGGGATATGGCGGACGTTGAATTTTCAGGGAACTTTGCGCATACGATTGACAGCAAAGGCCGCGCGACCATTCCCTCTGCCTATCGGGAACTTCTGGGCGGAAACTTTACGGTGGGGCTGAACAATGATTTCAGCGCCATTGCGCTGTATCCGGCCGGGAAATGGGAGGACATGGGCCGCCGGTTGCGGAAAATTCCGGAGACGGATGCTCGCGGCATGGCCTATGTTCGTTTGATTCAGGCATTTTCCTTTCCAGGGCAAAGTCTGGACGCCCAGGGACGGATTTTGTTGCCATCGGCGCTTCGGGAAAAGACGGGCATGAATCGGGACATTCGCTTTGTGGGCGTGGGTCAATATCTGGAAATTTGGGATGAGGCGCGGTTTGTGCAGGTAACGGCGCAAGCGGAACTGGATGTGGAAAATCTGTTGGCCTACGTAAACGACCGGTATTATGCGCCGGAGGACTAAAGGGAAGGCTTGGTGAATAAATATGATGCGTCGGACAAAACGGCATGCGATGGCGTCTCGAATGCTGGTGCTGCTTCTGGTATGCGTGCTGTTTTCCGGGTTGCTGATGCAAATTGGCTGGCTATCCAGCATATCCCGGCAATCCAAGGAGATTGACGGACTTGCGCGGGAAATCGCGGAGATGAACGCCACGGCGGACAATCTGCGGGTCACGCTGAGCCAATACCACAACCTGGACGTGATTCAAACGAAGGCGACCGAGCTGGGCATGACCTTGCCGGATAATACACAGATTCGGGTAATCAACCTACCGGCCGGAATGGGCCAGGAAACCTCCGCGCAAGCTGCCGGACTGACCGGCGGCAACGAGAAGCCAGAATAAATTCTGTATGCGGGGAGGGATGGCGATGGTTCTCACAGGGCCTGTCATCCGTCGCCGCATTGTTGTTGTTTTGGGCGTGTTCTGCGGGTTGATGTTTTTGCTGGTCGTTCGGCTTTTCTTTTTGCAGGTGGTGCAGGCGGAGGCGCTGCAAAGGCGCGCCCAAGCCCAGTGGACCAGCGAAAGCGTGATCGAGCCTACTCGTGGAGAAATCCAGGACCGCAACGGTACGGTATTGGCCCAGAGCGCCACTTCCTATATCGCGTCCGTCAGTCCCAGGCAGGTAACGGATGCGGCGCGCCTGGCAGAGATCCTCTCCCCGATTCTGGACATGGAAGAAGGCACAATTTATGCGCGCGCATCCGACAAAACCAAGGGCGGCGTGACGCTGAAGCGCCAACTTTCCCGGGAAATTGCCCAGCAGCTCAAGGCGATGATGGCGGAATACCGGCAAAAGGGCCTTGACGATTTGAACGGCTTGTATTTGGAAGAGGACAGCACCCGATACTATCCCATGGGGCAATTTGCGGCGCAGATTCTGGGGCTTACCACCGTGGACGGCGTGGGGCAATCCGGATTGGAAATGCAATTGGACAGCTATCTTTCGGGAAAATCCGGCGTTGTCGTGGAAGAAATAGACGGCAAAGGCCGGGAATTGAATCCCGGGGAAAGCCAGTATGTGGCTGCCGTGGATGGCGCAAAGGTTGTATTGACCATTGACGCCTCCATTCAGAGTTTTGCGGAACAGGCCGCCCGGGAAGCCATGAGCGTTATGAAAGCCAAGGCAGTTCGCGCGTTGGCGATGAATCCCCAAACGGGAGAGATCCTGGCGATGGTGAATAAGCCGGATTATGATCCCAACAATCCGCCCCGGAACGATGTGGAAACCTTGTCCGAACTGATGCGGAATCGCGTGCTTTCGGACGCATATGAACCCGGTTCCACGTTCAAAGTGATTACTTCTTCCGCTGCGCTGAATGAAGGACTGACCAACCCGTCAGAGGGATTCTACTGTTCCGGATCCTTTCGCGTGGCTGGGGGCAAGATTCGCTGCTGGGGCCGTCCCCATGGGGCGGAAACCATGAAGCAGGCGCTGCAAAACTCCTGTAACCCGGTGTTCGCGGAATTGGGCCTGCGATTGGGGGCAGAGACGTTTTATGATTATCTGAACGCATTCGGCTTTGGACAAAAGACCGGAGTGGATCTGGCGGGAGAAGCGGACGGGATTCTGATTTCGAAAAGCAGCGTAACGACGGGGGATATGGCGCGCATCGGCTTTGGACAATCCGTTGCCGTGACGCCCATACAGCTGCTGACGGCGGGCTGCGCGGTGGTAAACGGCGGATATTTGCTGAAGCCATACGTGCTGAAAGAAATCGTGTCCGGAGAGGGCGAAATTCTGGAGGCCGGCCAGCGCACGGTAAGGTCACAGCCCATTTCGGAAAAGACGTCCAAGACGATGCGCGACATGCTGGAATCCGTGGTGGAACTTGGCGGCGGAAAAAACGCCTATATACAAGGATACCGCGTGGGCGGAAAGACGGGAACCGCCCAGGTGTATGTGAACGGACAGGTATCTACGGACACGCACATCGGCTCCTTCATCGGGTTTGCCCCGATGGACAATCCCGTGATCGCGGTGCTGTTTATCGTGGAAGAGGCGGACGTGGCGGTGGACTACGGCAGCGTGACCGCAGCGCCTTACGCCCGGGATATTTTGGAAAAATCTCTGGTGTATCTGGGAATTGCTCCGGAAACCAGCGAGAAGCCGGCCAAAGAAGTCTCGGTTCCTTCGGTGACGGGCCTTCTGGTAAAGGACGCGATTTCCATCTTAAAGGATGCGAGCCTGGGATATGTGTTGGATGGAAGCGGCGCCACGGTGAAGAATCAGTTGCCTGCGGCAGGGGCGAGCATGGCGGAAGGTTCTTTGGTCATGCTATATGTGGAAAAAAGCGAGGATGCGGCGGCGTTGAACGCATTGGTGTCTGTGCCGGATGTGACGGGATTGACCGTGGGTGAAGCCAACAGGCTTCTGACCGCCTACGGATTGAAGATGACCATTGAGGGGAGCGGCGTGGCGGTTCGTCAGTCGCCTGCGGTGGGGGAAACCGTTTATCCTACGACGCTGGTTACGGTGGCGTTTGAAGCGCCATGATTGCAATGTTACAGGGGGATATTTCATGAAGCTGAACGCGCTTTTGCAAAACATACCTGGCGATTATCGGGTTTTGGGAAATGGCGATGTGGAGATTGATTCGCTGTGCGTTGATTCCAGGCAAGCCAGCCAGAATTGTCTGTTTTTCTGCACGCCCGGTTTTGTTCAGGATGCGCATGATTTCGCGCCCCAGGCCGTCGCCAGGGGTGCGGTGGCGTTGTTGGTGCAGCGCGTGCTGAATGTAGACTGTGTGCAGGTGGTGGTTCCGGACGTGCGCCTGGCGGCGTCCTATGTAGCGGCCAGTTTTTACGGGGAACCCGCGAAAAAACTGCGAATGGTGGGCATTACCGGAACCAAGGGAAAAACCACGTGCAGCTTTCTGGTGAAATCCATCCTGGAGAAGGCCGGCAAGCGCGTGGGGCTGATTGGAACGGTATGCTCCATGGTGGGCGACGAGGTGATTCCCGCCAAGCTTACCACTCCGGATCCTGTGGATACGCAGAGAATCCTGCGCCACATGCTGGATGCGGGCGCGGAGTATGTGGTGATGGAGGTATCCGCGCATGCGTTGGCGCTGCACCGGCTGGCGGGAATTCGGTTTGAAGCGGGCGCGTTCATGAATTTTTCGCAGGATCATCTGGACTTCTTTGGCGACATGGACGCATATTTCAACGCAAAGATGCGGTTTTTCCAAGGGGATATGGTGGAAAACATCGTATACAATGCGGACGACGAGCGCGTGGCAGAAGGGATTCGCGCCGTCCGCCGCAATGCGTTGCGCGTGGGAATTCGGGAAAGCAGCGACGTGTATGCCAACGACATTGAGGTGTGTGAACGCGGGCTTTCCTTTCTGATGACCTATCACAAGCGCTTCCGGATTTCCGTGGCGCTGCGGCTGCCCGGCATTTTTAACGTGTATAACGCGCTGATGGCGGCAGGAATCGGCATCGTGCTGGGCGCAGGCCCGGAAGCGATTCGCACGGGCCTGGAGGCGGTTCGCGGCGTTCCCGGCCGCGTGGAGCTGTTGGAGACGGACACGCCGTATCGCGTCATTTTGGATTATGCCCATTCTCCGGACAGCCTGGAAAATGTCCTGAAGACGCTGCGCGAGACGGTGAAAAACGGCAGACTCATTGCGCTGTTCGGGTGTGGCGGAAACCGCGATCGTGCGAAGCGTCCGCTCATGGGAGAAGTTGCGGGAAAAATTTCGGATTTCTGCATTCTTACCAGCGACAATCCCAGAAACGAAGAACCCAACGCGATTCTTTCCGCGATTGAAGAAGGAATCCGCCCCACCGGTTGCGAATATATCGTCATTGAAAACCGGAGGGAGGCCATTCGGTACGCGCTGACCAACGCGCAGGCAGGCGACGTAGTGGTGCTGGCGGGAAAGGGCCATGAGACGTATCAGGAAATCAAGGGCGTGAAACATCCCTTTGATGAAAAGACCGTCGTGGCAGAATTGCTCCGGGAAATCCATGGGGAATAATGCGCGCTTGGGAGGAAACAGAAGATGCAAAGGTTGATTATTGCCATTCTGATTGCGTTTGTGATGGCGGTGGTGTTTGGCCCTGTGGTAATTCCGTGGCTCAAACGCATGAAGTTTGGCCAGACGATTTATGATTTGGGACCGGAATCCCACAAAAAAAAGCAGGGGATTCCCACGATGGGCGGCATCATTTTTGCCGTACCGGCGTTGTTGGTTTCGCTGGCGTTGTCCTATGCGGACGAGAGATTTCATTTTTTGCTCGTATGCGTGGTGAGCGCCATCGGCTTCGGGCTGGTGGGCTTCGTGGATGATTTTATTAAGGTAAAGCTGAAGCGTTCCCTGGGACTGACGCCCAAACAGAAGTTGGTGCCCCAAATTGTGCTGTCCGTTGGCCTGTCCGTGTGGGCATATCTGGATCCGGAAATTGGATCATCGCTCACGGTGCCGTTTTTCGGCGTGGAATGGGAACTGGGATGGTTTTATATTCCCGTGATGACGTTTATTTTGGTGGGCACCGTGAATTCCGCCAATCTGCTGGACGGGTTGGACGGGCTGCTGGGAGGCTGTGCGCTGTTTGATTTTGCGTCTATGGCCTTGATTTGCCTGGCCATGGCCACGGCGCAGGGAGCAAATTCCGGCGATCTTATGAACACCGCGATTTTTGCGGGCGCAATGGCTGGAGCGCTGATGGGGTTCTTGCGCTTTAATGCATATCCTGCCAGCGTGTTCATGGGGGATGTGGGTTCTTTCTTCATTGGCGGCGCGCTGGTAGGCATTGCCATGGTGACGCGATTGTCCCTGCTTTTGCCCATCATTGCCTTCGCCATGTTTGTATCCAGCTTGTCGGACATTATCCAGGTGACGTATTTCAAGGCCACCCATGGCAAGCGGGTGTTCCGCATGGCGCCGCTGCATCACCATTTTGAATTGGGCGGCATGCCGGAAACGCGGGTGGTTTCCATGTATTATCTGGTAACGGTGCTTTTGTGCCTGGTGGCGTTGTTGGGCTTTGTGGCATAAAGGCGCTTTGGCGGAGAACCGCGACGAAAGGAGGATTGAATCATGCAAATTCGAAAGGCGCTTGTGCTGGGCATGGCCAGAAGCGGCGTTGCCGCTGCAAAACTGCTGGTCAGCCGCGGCGCGGAAGCGTACATCTGCGATCGAAAAACGAAGGAAGAATTGGGCGACGCGCTGGATGGCTTGAACGTTCAGGGCGTTTCCTGGCATCTTGGCGAGGAGCATCCGGAACGCTTGCTGGAAGGCATGGATGCGCTGATTATCAGCCCCGGCATCCCGCTCACAAATCCCGCAGCCATCAAGGCCAAGGAGATGGGCGTCGAAGTGATGGGAGAACTGGAATACGCGTATCGGGAATCCACGGGATTGCTGATGGCGGTTACGGGCACCAACGGCAAGACGACCACCTGCACGCTGTTGGGCGAAATGTTCAAAAATGCCGGCAAACGCGTCAGCGTGGTGGGAAATATCGGCGCGCCGTTTGCCGCTGCCGCCATGGACATGAAGGCCGGCGACAGCACGGTGTGCGAAGTATCCTCTTTCCAATTGGAGACAATTCGTGAATTTCATCCCGCAATCAGCGCGATTTTGAATATTTCCGAGGATCATTTGAATCGCCATGGCACCATGGAAAATTATATTGCCCTGAAGGAACGCATTTTTGAAAATCAGTCCGGCGGGGACACGGTGGTGCTGAATTGGGATGATCCCATTACCCGGGACATGGCGGAACGGGTAAAATGCAAAGTCGCCTGGTTTTCCTCCAGGGAAACCGTGTCTTTCGGCGCGTTTGTGGTGGATGGCACCATCATGTTTGGCACGAAGCACAATGCAAGGCCCGTATGCCGCGTGGAGGAAATTTTCATTCCCGGCGAACATAATTTGCGCAATGCGCTGGCAGCTTCCGCAATGGCCATGACTGCGGGCATTCCGGCGCCGGTGATTCGCCATACGTTGCGGACGTTTAAGGGCGTGGAGCACCGCATCGAATTTACGCGGGAACTGTCCGGCGTCAAATTTTTCAACGATTCCAAGGGCACAAACGTCGATTCTTCCATTCAGGCGGTAAAAGCCATGAAGGCGCCCACGGTGATGATCTTGGGCGGGTACGACAAGCATACGGATTTCATGCCGTTGTGCCGGGAAATCGTTGCGTCCGGCTGGATCCGGGGAGCGGTGCTCATTGGAGACACGGCGGCCCAAATTGAGAGGCAGTTGCGGGAAGCGGGATTTGAGCAGATTGTTCATGGCGGATATGATTTCCCGCAGGCGATTCAAACGGCGTTTCGGATGGCGGAGGAGGGCGGCAACGTGCTGTTTTCGCCTTCGTGTGCCAGCTTTGACATGTTCCACGATTATGAAGAGCGAGGGCGCGAATTTAAGCGGATCGTAAAGGATCTGGAGCCAAAAATGGATTGAAGCTGGCGCTGAGGAACATTGCTACCGATGCGAAAAGGCCTGTGGACAAGGGGCTGCTCATTACGTTTGTGACGCTTTTGCTCACGGGCCTGGTGGTCTTGTACGCCGCCAGCTATTACAACGCCCAGGACGGAGGCAGTTCCCTGGCGGATGTGTATTCGCAGCTTCTGGGAATTGCCGTAGGTGCGGCGGGAATGGCGGTAATGATCAGGATAGACTATCGATGGCTGGCGAAGCCGCAGGTGTGCGCTGCATTGCTGCTCGCAAGTCTTGTCATGTTGGTCTTGGTGGCGATACCGGGAATTGGACGCATGCTGAACGGTTCCAGACGCTGGCTGAGGCTGGGTCCCGTGAGCTTTCAGCCTTCTGAAATGGCAAAATATGCCATGATTTTATACATGGCGCGGGCGTTGAGCCGGAAGAACAGCAAGATCGAACGGCTGATCGTCGGGCTGGCTCCCATGTTTGTGGTGCCGGGAACCATGTTTTTCCTGATTCTGCTTCAGCCGAACCTTTCCACGGCGGGAAGTATTCTGATCGTTGCGGCTGTAATGGTCATGATGGCAGGCGCAAGATGGCTTCATTTGGGCGCAATTGGCGCGGCAGGCGTGGCGTTGGGTACGTTTTATGCCCTGTCGGAGGATTACCGCAGGGCGCGGCTGTTTTCGTTTACCCATCCGTTTGATTTTTTGACGAACGAAGGTTATCAGCTGTCGCAATCGCTTCTGGCGTTTGGTTCCGGGGGCTTGTTTGGCATGGGCTTGGGCAAGGGCAGGCAGAAATATGCATTTTTGCCGTATCCGGAATCGGATTTTATCTTTGCCGTGGTAGGAGAGGATCTGGGGCTGATTGGCTGCGTCGGCGTGTTGACGCTGTTTTTGGCGTTTGTGTTTTTTGGAATGCGCGTGGCAATTCGGTGTTCCGATCGCTTCGGCAGCCTTCTGGCCGCGGGCATTACCAGCATGATTGGCGTGCAAGTGGTGCTGAATGTCGCGGTGGTCATCGGCGTAATGCCCACCACGGGCTTGCCGCTGCCGTTCTTCAGCGCGGGCGGCACGTCCATTTCCATCGTCATGTGCGCGGTGGCGGTAGTCATGAACATTTCCATGCGCATGGAACAACTGTGAATTCTTTTTGGCAGGACATGCACCTTCCGGCGGTGTTTCCCATAGCATACAATTGCGTGAGAGTTTTAGAGCAAATGGAAGGCGGCGAGGGTGTATGTTTCGCGTTGTCGGCGGAAACCGGCTGGGTGGAGAGGTCAGGGTGGATGGCGCCAAGAATGCGGTGCTGCCCATTCTGGCGGCGTCTCTGATGGCGTCGGGACCCGTGGTCATCGAGGATTGCCCTCGTCTGATGGACGTGACCAACATGCTCAGCATCCTGAAGACGCTGGGCTGTCGGGTGGAGAATCTGGAAAATGCGGTGCGTTTGGATGCGGAAGGCGCGTACCGTTGGGAAATGCCGGAGCATTTGTCAAAAAGCCTTCGATCCTCCATTTTCATGATGGGCCCCTTGCTGGGGCGCTTCCGCCGCGCGAAGGTGACGTATCCCGGCGGATGTGAAATCGGCTTAAGGCCCATTGATCTACACCTGAAGGGGTTAAAGGCGCTGGGCGTGTCCGTGCGGGAGAGTCACGGGATGATCCTGCTGGATGGCGCCAGAATGCGCGGCGGCGCGGTATATCTGGATTTTCCCAGCGTTGGCGCCACGGAAAACATCATGATGGCGGCGGCGGCGATTCGCGGCCGAACCACCATACATAATGCCGCCCGGGACCCGGAGATCCGGGATTTGCAGAACTTCATCAACGCGATGGGCGGCAGGATTGCCGGGGCGGGCACGGACAAGATTGTCATCGACGGCGTGGCCGGCCTGCATGGCGTTCGCTATACGCCCATTCCGGATCGGATTGTGGCGGGTACGCTGCTGGCGGCGGTGGCGGCGGCGGGCGGAGAGGCGCGCATTTTGCGGGCGAGACCCGAAGATTTGGGGGCGCCGCTGGATAAATTGCGGCAGACCGGCTGTGAAATCGTGGAAGATGAACACGGAATCAGCATTGCGTCATCCGGGAAGATTATTCCGTTTGAGATTTCCACACAGCCGTTTCCGGGTTTTCCCACGGATCTTCAGGCGCAGTTTATGGCGTTGGCCTGCCTGGCAGAGGGCACCAGCGTAATTGTTGAAAACTTATTTGAAAGCCGGTTTGCCCATGCGGCGCAGCTGACGCGAATGGGCGCGGACATCCGGGTGAACAACCGCATGGCGGTGGTGCGCGGCGGAAAGCTTACCGGAGCGCGGGTACACGCATCGGATTTGCGGGGAGGCGCGGCGCTGGTAGTTGCCGCCTTGGCGGCGGAAGGCGAAACCATTGTGGAAAACGTGGCGCTGATCGATCGTGGCTATGAGCGTTTGGAGCGCGTTCTGACGGCGTTGGGAGGAGACGTGCGCAGAATCGACCAGGAAGGCGGAGGATAAAACATGCGCAAATTGCGCGGAAAAAGAGACGTGCGCATAACAGCAGTCGTTGCCCTGGCGTTGATGCTGGCGGCTTGGCTGCTGCTTGCCAATTTTGTGTTTGTCGTTCGTCGGGTGGAAGTGCGGGGCAACGAGAAGGTGTCTGCGGAAGATGTTATTCGCGTGTCCGGATTGCCGTTGGGGAAGTTTTTGGGCCAAGTACGGGAGCAGGATGTGGCGCAGCGTCTGCTGCGGGATGGCAGAATGCAGCTGGTGGATTTGCAGATGCGGCTGCCGGATAAGATTGTGCTGGTGGTTTCGGAACGCAAAAGCGCCGCGATGGCGGTTTATGCAGGGAAAATTGTGATTCTGGACGAAGAGTGCGTGGTGATGGAATTATCCAATTCCACCCCGGAACAGACCGTATTGTATGTTTCCGGACTGGGCGTTTCCGCCGCGTCCGTGGGCAGCGTTGTGCAGGCGCCGGAGGATCAAATTGCCGCGGTACGCGCCGTATTGCAGGCGCTGCAAACGCAGAACGCCATGGGATATGTCAGCGAATTGAACGTGGAAAACGTGGATATGCTGTATTTGTATTCCAGAACGGGAATCAAAATTATTTTGGGAAGCGAAGAGCAAATGGAGAGAAAAATTGCATGGACGACATCCGCGCTGCAGGATTTGGAAAACCGCGGCGAAACCAAGGGCACGTTGGATGTCTCCAGCGGTTCCATGGCGGATTTTTCACCGGATCGATGAGAAAACGGGGAAAATCTATGACAGCAAGGCGCCAACATTTTGAAACAATTTTGAAATGTCGCAAAAATAACGGTTTGGCATTTGCATCCTAGACCAATGCAATGTATAATAAGAATCAAACTGTAGTGGGATACATGGCATAGACAAGGTGGTAGAACGAAAGCATGAAAACGCAGATTGCCGCCATTGATTTTGGCACATCCAAAATCGTGACGCTCATTGCCGCAAATGGCGGCATGGATCGTTGCGAAATCGTGGGCAGCGGTACCGTTCCATATGACGGCTATTCGGATGGCGATTGGAACACACCCGGGCAAATGCTCAAATGTGTTCGGGAATCTATTGCCGCAGCAGAATTGGAAGCCAATTCGAAAATTCGAGAGATATATATCGGCGTTCCTGGGGAATATATTCGTGTGCGCTCTGGCGAAGCGGAAATCGAATTGGGCGACGGCGAGATTGGCGACGACGAAATCAATGCCGTGCAGGATTGTGTTGCCGACAGGCTTCAAATTCTGGATGAAGGCGGTTTCGTGTTGCATCGTTCGCCGGCCTGGTTCTGCGTGGACGAAGGAAAAAAGACCATGGCGCCCGCTGGCATGCGCGGCCAAAAGCTGAAGGCTTCCATTACGTTTATCGTGGCGGATCCGCAGTTCGTTGACGACATGACGGAACTCATGGGGCAGTTAAACATTACCATCCTGGGATTTTTGTCTCCCACACTGGGGCAAAGCCTGCTGCTTTTGACGCTGGATGACCGGGATCGCACGTCGCTGCTCATCGATGTGGGATATTTGAACACGGAATTGTCCGTGGTGGAAGGCGATGCCATTGTATATCATGCGATTTTGATGCGCGGCGGCGGGCACATCACGTCGGAACTTTCTCAAACGCTGGGCATTCCGATGCGCGCGGCGGAGCAGATAAAACGCAGATATGTTTTCAATCCGGACGAGTTCGACATGGATTCTGTGGCGGAAGCGACGGATGAAGATGGACGGCGGATTACCTTCCCCAGGGAGACCGTGAGCCGTTGCGTGGAGCACACCATGGACGAGTTGTGTTCCATGATCGATATGACGATTCGCAACGATGCGGCGGCATACTTGGGTTCCAGAAGCCAGGTGTTTGTCACGGGAGGCGGCGTGGTTCTCATGCGGGGCGGCAGGGAATATCTGGCCGCAAAGCTGGGAAGAGCGGTGAAGGTGCCGGTGGCGAAGTCCGCGAAGCTGAATAGTCCCGTATACGCATCGGCATTGGGTTTGGTGGATTTGGTGTTCGATTCCATCGAATCGCCGGAGGCGGAGGAAGGAAATTTGGGCAACAAACTCAAGAGCCTTTTTAAGCGGGGATAAACAAATCACATATGCAAAATACAAAAACGAGGGGGATGCCTTGTGCTCGAATTTGAAATGGAAAACAACAATTTTGCGGCAATAAAGGTAATTGGTGTGGGCGGCGCGGGAACCAACGCGGTCAACCGCATGGTGGAATCCGGGCTTCAGGGCGTCGATTTTATCGCAATCAATACGGATAAGCAGGCTTTGGCGTTGTCCAAGGCGCCCACGAAGATTCAGATTGGCGATAAGCTTACCAAGGGCTTGGGCGCCGGCGCGAATCCGGAGATTGGCAAAAAAGCCGCCGAAGAAAGCCGGGAGGAAATTTCCGACACCATCAAGGGCTGCGATCTGGTGTTTGTCACCTGTGGCATGGGCGGCGGCACTGGCACCGGCGCAGCGCCCGTAATTGCGGAAATTGCCCGGGAACAGGGAATTCTTACCATTGGCGTGGTGTCGAAGCCGTTCCTCTTCGAGGGACGCCAGCGCATGAAAAATGCGGAAAACGGCATTGAGCAATTGAAAGCCCACGTGGACACGCTGGTGGTGGTTCCCAACGATCGTCTGCTGTCGGTGGTGACAAAGGGCACAACCATGACCGAAGCCTTCCGCATTGCCGACGATACGCTGCGGCAGGGCATTCAGGGCATTTCCGATCTGATCGCCGTGCCTTCCCTGATTAATTTGGACTTTGCGGATGTGCGCACGGTGATGTCCTCCAGAGGGCTGGCCCACATGGGAATCGGCATCGGCAGCGGCGAAAATCGCATGGTGGATGCTGCGAAGCAGGCAATTTCCAGCCCGATGCTGGAGACGTCGATCGATGGCGCGCGCGCGGTGTTGATTAACATCACGGGCGGAGCAGACACTTCTATCATTGATATCAACGAAGCGGCCCAGTTGATTACTGCGGCGGCAGATCCTGAGGCCAACATCATCTTTGGCGCTGGCATTGATGAAAACCTGAAGGACGAGGTGCACATTACGGTCATTGCCACGGGTTTTGAAAAGAAGCCCTTTGCACCTGCCGCGCCAGCACCGCAGCAGCGCGCGGCATCCGTGTTTGATGCAGCCACGGAAGCCGTGAAGGAAGAGCAGGCAGAAGCGCCTGTGCGCAGAGAGCGCGTCCGCGACCTTGAAGACGAGGATTCCGAACCCTTATCTCCAATCTTTGAGCGCCGCGCGCAGCAGCGTCGTGAGCGCCAGAGCGAACCGGCGGACGAGATGGAATTCCCTTCCAGGACGTCCAGACGTCCGCGCACGTATGCGGACAACGACTATCAGGAATCCAGAACGCAATCCCGCAGAGGATTCCAGCCGGATGTGCCCAGCTTCCTGCGCAAAAAGAGCGACAAGTAAATGATCATTGCACAAAGATGGCGCGAATTCGATTCGCGCTGTCTTTTATTTTGCTTCAAACTCCTTTCCGGGCGGACGCGCAAGTGGCGTTGCAGCCGGAAAGCTGTGTTCCGCACTTGGACGAATCATGTTGCGGCTGAAAACAGGAACGTCTGGGCAAAATACTTTTGCGTTTATGCGAAAGGGAGGAAGAAAGATGGAAAAGGAATGGAATTCGTTGGAGAAATGCGCGAATGTGGCGTCCTGTACGGAATGTACGGGAATCGCGCCTACGCCGCCTGCCGACCGTGAGGAAGCGGATGCCGTTGAAGAATTGTATGCGCTGAACCCACAGAAAGACTTGGCCGAACCGCCTTTTGGCAGAGAAACCATTCCGCCGCAGGAAGAAAAGACACGACGGGAAGCGCGCGAGCACCGGCGTTCATAGATTCGCCCATGGAAATCCGGAAGGATGGATGCGCGCAGAGAAGGCGTTCCTTCGCAAAGGCATAACCGCCCGTTCAACAGGTGGTTTGGCCAAGCCCTGTTCAGGGCTTATCACCAGCCAATGCCACCTAAGAGGGCATGGTCAATCCCACGCTTCGCAAATCCCTTTTCGAGGATGCATTCTATTCTGTCTTGCACAATATCGACATCTCTGGATCACAGCGGGGTTTCTTCATGCCCCGGTTAAACGATGTTTTACGCCTGGTTTGGTCAAACCACCCGTAGAAGGGGCGGTTTGACCAAACCCTATCAGGGCTTCACTCCCGTGGTCGCCCTCGAAGGAGGGCATCGAGATGATGATCAACCACACTCTATGCTTCGTAAATCTCCTTTCCGGAGGTTCAAATTGCGTTCCATTCGTACTTGTACAAGGATGACAGCGTGGAGCCACATCGTCCATGTGGCTCCATGTCTTTTGCGAAGCGATTTCTTCTTCCCCCCAGTTAAACTGGGGGGTCTCTTGCCTGTTCGGCAACAAAAAACGCGTCCCCTGAGGTTGCTCAGGGGACGCATGGGAAGCATTACAGATCCCACTGTAAGCTTGCGCCTACGATGCCCATGGGAAGCGATAGATAGGATTCCGTCCAGCCATCTTTGTCGGGTTTTCGATCCTGATACCAGTCGGGATAACGCTTGCCGGATTCCAGCGCCAACAACCCGAGCCAAGGCAGGTTGGGTGCGTCGTAACCACCCCAGCAGGCGCCGACTTCCCCAACCGGTCTGTGCCATGGGCCCAGCAGATTGCGAAGCGTGCCATACAGGCGAATCGTGAGGGTATTCTTGCCGGAATGCAGTCCTTTTAGCGGTGCGCAATACGGCGCCCAGCACATCTCACCGCAGGGCGAACCGTTCACAAATACTTCTGCAGCGGCGGCATTCAGGCCTTCCAACGCCAATCTTGGATTTTTCGCACCGTCGGGCAGCGTGATTTCTGTCTCCAACGTGATCGTACCGCAATAAAAAGGATATCCTTGCGATACGATTTCTTCCCCACAGGTGGGGCTTTCTGCCGTGAGAACAAAATCGTCGTTCATGCGCACGCAGCCCTGAATGGCGGGTTCTGTCACAGAGCGAACCGCAAAATCGCCAAGCAGCAGCATCTGCTCCAAATCGACGCCGCCAAGGTTTTCAAACAGCGTTGTGACGGTGGATTTGGCTTTGCGCATGGGGGCGAACTGGCGATGGATTGTCAGCGTGTGCGCACCTTCCGCAAGGTCAGGCAGCGGCAGCGTTTCGAAGGCGAAACACACATATGTGCCATCCGGCGCGTTTGCGATGGGGACGCCGTCGATGGCCAATTGCTGCAACTCAGGGTATTCCAGCGCCAGACGCAGACCGGTCATGGGTTTCTCCAGGAAGAACTGCGTTTCCAACGTCAGATTTCCCGTATATTTTTCCGACAGCAGGATGTCCTGGATGGCAAGGATCGGGTAACTCTGCCCGGACAGCGCCTCGCCTTCCCGGGCAAAGCGGAACATTTCCAATACCAGCGCGTTGGGGGCTTCCCGATGCAAGCGCCATTGCGGATGTAAGGACATCTGTGCGGCGGGCTTTGCCGGCGCGGGCAGCAAGGCTGATTTGCCGGGAGAGAAGCGCAACATCATCGAACCGCCTTCGGGCAGCGCGATGGGCGCAACGGTGTGTTCGCCTTCTGCGCAGACGGGATACGGAACGATGGAGCCGTCCATTTCCTGGAAGCGTTGGCAGGAATAGAGGCCGGGAACGATCAGTTTGCCGGACGCCGGACGTTTGCAGTTTGCGTTGGTCAGGAAGAACAACAAATCCTCCCCGTCTCCGCGCAGATAGATTTGCACGCCTGTGTCAGCGCCGTCCTGCTGGAAGCGATATGCCATGGGAATGGTATTCAGGTATTCGGATACCTCTCGCAGGCTGGCTGCATGGCGCGCGCCGGGCAAGTCTTCCGATGTGATGGAACGGCCTGCGTCCGTCATGGCAGGGGCGTTGCCCAAAACCAACACTCTGCCGCCGCCTTGCAGGAATTTTTGCAAGAGCGCCAGCGTGCTTTCCCGCAAAAACGCCATGTTTGGCAGAATGACGGTGCCATATGCCATTTGTCCCACCTGGAATCTGCCGTCGGCAGAAATTGCGCCCATTTCCGAAATGGTGTCTTCATCGCCCAATTCGAAATTGACTTGCGTGCCCACCAGTGTGCGCAAGGTTTGACAGAACGCCGCATCCGCCCGGCGCAGCAGCGCATTGGGGAAGGTGCCATCCATCCCCTTGCCGTGGTACAGGCTGAAACCGGTTTCGATGGGATGCAATACCAAAACATCCCGCAAGGTAACGCCGGTGCGCACAAAGGCAGTTTCCCGGGCGAGAGCATCCGTGAGCAGGTGATATTTGGGCCAATAGGGCTGATAGTCGTGCACATGCGGCGGATAAGCCCGCTTGCCCCGGCCGCGCAGGGAATAAAACAGTCCATGCACGCTGCGATGGTTGATGCCCAGGGAAGCAAAGTGATCGAACATGTGCTTCTGGTCCCGCAAGCCCAGGTTCTCGGTGCTCACGCCGTACATTTCCGCCAAAATGACGTTTTGCCCAGCCTGATGCGCGGCGGAGGTGCATTGCAGGGGCGTGACATATGCGCCGAATTCAGGCCAATTTTTGGCGAAGGGCTTTTCGGGCTTGATTTCCCCGTGTACCCAATCCATTTCGGCGGTCAGGTAATCAATTCCCGGAATGTCGAAGTATTTATACATGGGCATGGTGAAGCAGGTGGCGCAGATTTGGGATTCCATGGTGTCCTCGGCCATGAGATGCCCGCTGAACATGACGCCATTGGCATTGCACCAGTCCCGCACAGATTTGAAATACGCGTTTTTCATCAGATGCAGCACGGTACGCCAGTAGCGCAGCCGCATGAGGCGGTCTCCCTCGCCATCCGTGAACAACAGATGAACTTTGTCCATGGGGAAGGGCTCGCCCCACAGCGCCTGATAGGTGGCGGGCAAAATGCCCGTCCAGGGCAGGGAAACCTTGCGGAAGCTGGGCTCATCCACCCAAACGGAGATGATTACTTTGCCATAATCCTTCCGGAAGTCTTTCCACATGTCCTCGTAGCTTTGTTTTACGTAAAACGCGCAGGCGTCCGGATCCAGCATGTCCAGTATGTTCATGGAGGGAACCAGGCGGTAGTCGATTCCATCGTGGCTGTCCAACAGCGTGCCTTCTCCTTCGCCGGCGGGATAGCAGCGCACGTCGCCCAGCGAGTATTCCGGCGGAAGGTCCAGCACGGCTTCCGGCATATAGCCCGCCTGCATAAAGATGGTCATGCCCAGCTTGCCGGCCTCATCCACCACCACGCGCATTTTGTCCATCCAGTCCTTGCCCGGATAGTCCGAGCGCAGGCCGATGTACGTGCGCGCAATGACGCTGGCAACGCCCTGTTGACGCATGGAACGCAGCTGGCGGCGAAGTTCCGGCTCTTCCAACTTGTCGTTGAGCATCCAGAAATCCGTGCCCCGGCAAAGATCCGGTGGGTTCAAAAACGTTTTCTCCAGCATGATTGTACCTCCCATCTATTCAATGATCTCCAAATCGAGATTCATGATGCGCGCGAAATAACGGATCTCCCGCAGATGGTTGCCCACGCCCAAGGCCAGATGATGGGTCGGGCCTGCCTCGCACCAGCGGCGAATGAATTCCGTAACGGGGATGCCCGGGAATGTGACGCGGGTATTGGTATTGCCCGTCTGAGGAATGTCGCCCGGCAGGGAAATGCCTGCCGCAGCAATCAGCTTGAACCGGCCGTTGGGCTGATAGTTCATGCTGAGCATGGTGATGTCGCCTGCGCGGATGGAGAATTCCACGCCAATGCCGCTGCCGGATTTGCCATGGTATTTTTTCAGCTTGCGCAAAATGGGCTGGCCTTGGCTGATGGCAATGTTGTGCGGGCCGTCATGGCCCACCAGCACGCAATCACCTTCAATGTCGAAAGGATGCAGTTCCGCAAAGGACCCGCCGCCGCCCAGTTTGCTCATAATGAGCATGGTCGCGGCGGTTTTCAGGTCGGCTTCGCCTGCCAACGGAATCCCGGAGGAGGTGAGCAGCGTGTTGCCGATAATCAGCGCGGCGCCAATGCGCTCGTACAGATTGTTGTTTTCGCCTTTGTAATAATAGGCCAAAGCCGACAGATCGTTGTTTTTCACCAGCATGTCCAGAGCGCATGCCATCCGCGCGGACCACTCCAGATCGCTGTCCTGAACGTAGTCTGTGAGCGGATCCACGGAGGGATCCTGGATGGAGAAGGTGTTGCGAATAACGCTGATCTTTTCCCGCAGCATATCTTCCGTCACGGCGTCCGCCAATTGTGCCAATTCGCACATTTCCAGCATTTTTACGTGGGAATGGAACGTGCCGGAAAAGGCGGTAGGATCCGTGTGCATGTCGTACATGCCTTCATAGGTGTGTCCAAGATAGCCAAACTGGGCATACTTGAACGCGGCCTTGGCGACAATTGCCCGCTGCCAGGCCAGAACTTCCGCGCGAATTTCTTCGGTCTGCCGCGACGCTGCCACAATGCAGGGAGGCATGCTGCGTCCGAGGCGCACATAGGCGCCGGCGATTTCCGGCATGGCGCAGATGTCGTCGTTTACCAGTTGCATGAAGGTGGTGCATTTTTTGTAATCCAGATGCGGAAGCGGTTGAATGCCCACCAGAATTTGCGGCACATCCAGATAATTGGCAAAGGGCGCCGCAACGGCGGAAGGCAGATAGGTGGTCAGCAACATAAAGATGCCGTCCACATCCTGCTTTTTCAGGGAACGCACGGTTTCGAAGGCCTTGGGAACGGTGTCTACGTAATCCGTGATGAGAATTTCCGCCGTGTCTTCAAAATAGGCGGCGAATTCGGCGGACTTCTTGTTCAATTCTTCATAAAGACCTTCAAACTGTTCGAAATAGATGTAGTGACCCAGGGGAACAATGGCAATTACAGGCTTGTATTTCAAAAAAATCAACCTCCAGCAAAAATGATAGATTTGGAGCATACACAAAATGTAACAGAAGTTAACCCAAATAGCAAGGCACAAACCGAAAGAAAATAGCATAATATGTACAAAGATTTTCGGAGGCGGACATGGAAAAAACACTGCGAATGGATTTTGATGTGGATGTCGCGCGCGTGGTGATTGCCCATCGCTGCGCATATGAGACGGGCGCGGAGATGGATGCATATGTGTGCGGCAGGAGCGTGCACGGACTGGTATGCTGCCAGAGCGGCCAGGCGAAATATACCTTTGCGGATGGGCGCAGCATCCAGCTGTCCGCTGGAGAAATTGCCCTGATTCCCGCCACGTCTGCCTACAAGGTTCGAAAGGCGAGTCAGGAACCCTTTGTCCATTATACGGTGAATTTTTTGGGCAAGGCAGATAGCTTGCCGGAATGGGTTTCCAGATCGAAGATGCACGTGCTTCGCTCCAAGGATTTTGCCAGATACCTGGCCCGGTTTGAGGAGTTGGCGGAGCTTTGGCGGCGGATGCGCACGGGCTATCGCATGCAGGCCAAGGCGAAATTGCTGCTCTTGTTGTCGGATTATTTGACGGAGTGCATGGCTCAAAGCGTTGATCCCGCGGCATATAACCGCACGCTGCCCGCGAAGCGCATGATTGAGGAACGATACGGAGAAGCGTTGACGCTGGCGGAAATGGCGGAAAGCTGCGGCATGTGCGAAGGGAGCTTTCGCAGGGCGTTTGTGTCGGTATACAATCAGTCTCCGGTGGCGTATCTGTTGAACTTGCGGATTGAAAAAGCCAAGGATTTGCTGCTGGTTGGATATTCCCTGGAGGAAACGGCGCAAAAAATCGGGTTTTCGGATGTCAATTATTTCATTCGTTATTTCCACAAAGTCACCGGCACGACGCCGGGACGCTTTCGGCAAATGTATTAGCGCGCGTTTTCAATTTGTCAAAACGCATTCGGCATCTTTTTCGAGGAAGCCGAGGAGAAAACCCATGCGCTTTTTGCAAATTTGGCGGCGGAGGGAAAACTTCCCTTCGCCGCTTGTTCATGGAAGCCGGATAGGCGTTATAAACCCTCCAGTTCAACTGGGGGCAGAGAAGAAATCGCTATAGCAAAAGACATGGAGCCACATGGACGATGTGGCTCCACCGGGAAGAACAAGCTGTCGTAATTGTACAAATGCGAATAGAACGCAATTTGAATCCCCGGAAAGGGGATTTGCGAAGCACCCCCCCCGTTCAACGGGGGGTGATGACTGCTTATCGCCGCGTCTCCATGACTTTGATGGGATGCAACTGGTCCTTGCGGAGCAGGCTGCCGGGGTTGTGATCCGACTGCCA
>JAQXRL010000286.1 GCA_029218505.1 Eubacteriales bacterium
AACAGCATGCTGCGCAGAGAATCTACCGGCACGCCGCCCTCGCCGGGATACACCTGGAATGCGTCTCCCGACGGGAAGGCTCCGCCCGCGTCCGTCTCCAGCCACGGGTTGATGGGATAATCGGATCTTTGCGCATAATAGAAATTGTATCCCCATTGCAGGAAGCCCGCCAAGTCGAATTTGAACAGCTGCGCCCCAAGCGCCCGGGTTCTGGCGCCAGGCATGGCGATGAACGCATTGGACACGTCCTTGTACTGCCCGCAGCAATAGTATCCCCAAAGGCCCGGCACATCCTGATCCAGGAAGGGTTCGATGTGATTGATGGAAACCACGGGATGTTCCACGGCGCCGCTGTTGTAAAACGCAATGTCGCTCAGGGCGTCCATGATGGGGAAATCCTTCAGGTAAGGCGCCACAACCGCCTTGGCCGCCAGGTAATCCGCCAGGTTGTCCTTGTTGGGCTCATCGGATACGTGGAACACGCATTTGTCCGCAATGCCCAACCGCCGGAGCTCCTCCGTCAGCGCCGGCAAATACTGGGCCAGGAAATCCGTATATTCCGCGCCCGTCGCGCAGGTATCCCAGCCAAAGATACGGCGCGTGCCCTCCGGCGTATTGGCGATGATCTTGGGCGCGTGCTTTGCTCCCCATTGGGTAAACAAATGGGCGATCTCGTAATACGCAACGCCGCAATTCCGGCACATTTGCACCCATCTATCCAGCTTTTCAAAGCCAAAGCGATATGTTCCATCCGCCTGAACGCACACGTCCACCAGCTGTACCGTGGGGCGTTCCATGCCGATACGGGTGTCCAACGGCGGCGTATGCACCGGCGTCAGGATCATATTGATCCCCCGTTTCACCGCCAGCGCCACAAAGTTTTCCACGATGCGCCAGTATTCCTCGGAAAAAATCTCCACATGATAATAGGTGGCAAGGCAATCCGTGTGCAGCCATTTGGTGTGAACAAGGCTTTGGGGCGGCAATTGGGCGTCGATTACGGAAAGCGTCGCCCGCTCGCTGCCCAGGATTTCACCCGTGTCTTCGTTGGAAAGGTTTATCTCCAAGCGGTAATCGCCCGCCTCCGCGTCTGCCGGCAGCACGAAATCCACCCACATGCATTCCCAGCGTCCGCGCCTTGCCCGCAGTCCATGGGGCGGGATTTCCGCGAGAATGTCGGGATACAGGCCGGGTCTGGCGTCCCGCAAATAATTCCTGTCCGCATCCGGATACGTTGCCAAACCCACGGGCACCTGGCGCACATACCGAAAACGCGCGTATTTCGCCGCATTTCCGCCCGTTGCCAGGCAAAGCACCGCCGTATCGTTGGCGCCCGAATCCTCCGTCAGCCGCCATGCCACCTGAAAGGAAATCACTTCATCTTTTAATCCCGAAAACTGTCCGGGAACCGCCTCTGGCGCCGCATCCAAAAACACCTTTGCCGTTGAATTCAGGATTCTGGTTTCCAGCCGCATTGCCGCATCCTCCTTTATTGAGCGGATTGTTCGCGCATGTTCGGCGCGTTTCTGCGGGGAATATACCATGTCTGTCTTTTTCTGTCAAGAGCAATGGTTGCAATTCGCCCGATAAGGCGCTATAATGGACTGGAATGATACATCAATGTTTGCGGGAGGTTCTTATGCGAAAGCTGTTAGCCAAGATTCTGAATCGCATTACCATCACTGCTCTGCTCATTCTGATACAGGTCGGCTATATTTTTCTTACAATCTTCCAAATCGTGCGAATCTCGCCTTGGCTAAGCACAACGTTTACCATTCTCAGCGTTGTGATTGCGCTGTTTATCATCAATAAGGACATCAATCCCGCATACAAAATCGGCTGGATCACCGTCATAGGATTTACCCCTCTGCTGGGTGGATTGTTGTATTTGTTCTTCGGCTCCAAGCGTCCCACCCAGAAGATCCGCGGAAAGCTGTCCGACGAACATGCGCAAACCGCGCCCCTGATGGCCCAGCAGCCCGGCATTTTGGAAGCGCTGCCGGACCGGATTCAATCTACCGCGCGGTATATCTCCCGCACCGGACCATATCCCATGTGGTCCAACACTTCCGCAGAATATTTTTCCTTGGGCGATGACATGTACAAGGCCATGCTGCGGGAACTGGAATCTGCGGAACATTATATTTTCCTGGAATTTTTCATTATTGGATCCGGAGAAATGTGGACGTCCATTTTGGAAATTCTCAAACGCAAAGCCGCGCAAGGCGTGGATGTGCGGGTAATTTATGACGATATGGGCAGCATGGGCCGCATACCCGCCTATTATTATCGGGAACTGGAAAAATATGGCATTTCCGCCATGGCGTTCAACCCCTTCGTTCCCCTGGTAAGCGTGGTGATGAACAACCGGGATCACCGAAAAATTCTGGTGGTGGATGGACATACGGCTTTTTCCGGCGGCGTCAACCTGGGCGACGAATACATCAACAAATGGCAGCGTTTTGGCCATTGGAAGGACACCGGGCTTATGTTGCGGGGAGATGCGGCATGGAATTACACCGTAATGTTTCTGGAAATGTGGAATGCGTTTCGCAAAACGGACGAAGACATTCAACAATTCCGGCCCAATGTTCATCATCCTCAGCCCATTTCCACCCAGGGTTTCGTACAGCCCTACAGCGATTCTCCTTTGGACAACGAATCTTTGGCGGAAAACGTATACCTGGACATTTTGTCCCAAGCCAAGCATTATGTGTATATCTTCACGCCGTATCTGATCGTAGACAACGAATTGCAGACGGCGCTGTGCCTGGCGGCCAAGCGCGGCGTGGACGTGCGCATCGGCACGCCGGGCATTCCGGACAAAAAATTGGTGTATCAGCTAACCCGCAGCTATTATCCGCCGCTGATCAAAGCCGGGGTGAAAATTTTCGAATATACTCCGGGGTTTCTTCACGCCAAGAGTTTTGTCGCGGACGATCACATCGCCGTGGTGGGCAGCATCAATCTAGATTACCGAAGCCTGTATCTGCACTTCGAATGCGGCTGTCTGTTGGTCGATTCGCCTCTGATTCAGGATTTGAAGCAGGATTGCCTGCAAACCTATGCCGTCAGCCACCCTGTCAGCATGGAAGACTGCCGTCCCGGACTGTTGGGCGGGTTGGTCAGCGCCGTGTTGCGCGTGGCTTCCCCATTGTTGTAAGCGCACATCAAAGCCCTCGCGTTCGCGGGGGCTTCAAACTGTCGAAAAACGCAGGAAGAACACGAGAGGGCTTGGGGCCTCTTCAATTCCAATCGCGGCCGGCGGCGTGTGCGGCGACCGCGGGTGCGGATTTTGCGGCCGGAATTCGCAGGATTTCCGCAAAATCCGAAGAGGATGCCGTGGCAGGGGAGATTGCTTCCCGTCCGCCAGCTTGTCAAAAAGGCTATTTGGACAAGCTGAAGCCCTCGCGTTCGCGGGGGCTTTCGTTTGCACATGATCCCGGTGAAAGCGCCGCAACGGCAACGTCCGTCACACGCCGACTTCCCCTTCCGGCGGCAGTCCTACCTCCGGCAATTGTTCCAACGATTCTAATCCGAAATGCTTCAAAAACGCGTCCGTCGTACGATACAGAATGGGCCTGCCCAGGGTTTCCCGGCGCCCCGCTTCCTCGATAAAGCCTTTGTTGAGCAAGGATTGCACCGAATAATCGCATTTTACGCCGCGAATGGCTTCGATGTCCCCCTTCGTCACGGGTTGACGGTACGCCACAATGGACAATGTTTCCAGCACTGCCTGGGAAAGCGGCATCTTCTTCAACGGTTGCAAAAACGCTTCTACTTGCTGCGCCAATTCCGGCTTGATGGACAAAAACACGCTGTCTCCGCTTCGGTTCAGGCGGATTCCGTGGTTTTCCAACAGCAGATGATCCGAAAGCGCCTCCAATGCGCTTTCCAGCTCGCTCGTGGTTAGGTTCATGGCATGCGCCAGCACGTCTACGCACACCGGATCGCCAGAAACAAACAAAATCGCCTCGATCACCTCAGTTAGATTTCCCGACATCGCCATTCCCCCAACGCGCTTTCTTGCATATCCATGGTATCATAACGCCGCAACCGACTTTTGTCAATATCCGCCTAGTGATCCTCAGGATCACCGGCATCTTCTTCGTCCTGGCGGTTCCGTCGCAGACGGTACAACACGCATCCGCCGCCCAGCGTGGAAATTACCCATAGCATCAGCCCCAGGCCAAAAGAAAAAAACAGCATGGATACCAAACCCGCCGCATAGCACAACACCAGGATCATACAAATCGTGGCTTGCATTCGCTTCATCTTCCGCCGCCTCCTTGTTCTTCATAATTATACCAAATCATGTCGCATATTGCAAATCCGGAAAATAATAGCACATATGTGTTACAAATTTGTCACGAACGCACTTGACGTGAACTCCCTAAAACAGGTATAATAAATGTGTATAGATTTCCAGCTTAGGAGGCATTCGGGATGAGCACCCAAAAATGGTCTACTACCGTTCGGAAGATTGAAAGAAAACTGCGCAAGAAATATCGCCGGCGCATTGTCCTTTGGGCAATTGCCATGTTGATCCTCGGAATCGCGCTGGGCCTTTTCGTGGTGCGTCAAACGACTTGGTTTGATACGCTTCTTGACAACAAATATACTCCGGATCCACTTGTTGTCGCAAACGATCAACCCACGCCTACTCCGGAAATAACGCCCGTAGCCACCCAGGAAGTCACGCCGGTTCCGGCTGTTGTCACGCCCACGCCGGCGCCCACGGAAACGCCGGCGCCCACGCCCACGGCAACGCCTACGCCTACCCCGGTTCCCACGCCGGTTCCCACCCCCGTTCCCACGGTAGAGGCTACGCCTACGCCTGAAAGCGTGCCGGAAGCCACCGCCACCCCGGATACAACCATGCCGCCGCAGACGGAAGAGCCTGTCGCCAAAGCCACGGAAAACGCCATGCCAGTGGTTTCCGTCGTGGAATCCGCGGTTCCATTCGGCGAAAGTCATTCCTTCCAGGCGGAAATTCTGGCGGACGGCTATCCGCGTTACAACGCTTCGGATGCAAATTACAGCACGCTGAAGCTCACGCTGACCGTCCGGGACTACTTGACGCCGCAATATTTCGCCGTCAATTACGCCGATCAGTATCGCCTTACCGGCGAAGAGGCTGGCGTTGCGTTTGATTTGTCTCTGTCCGCCGATTCCAATGTCGCCTCCATCGTGCCCCAGAACGTCATGCTGCTGGGCTTCCAGACCGCCAGCGGAGAAGCCGTGAGCGGTTATCAACTGATGGACGCGGAAATTGCCGGAAACTACGACGTAAAACTGGCTCCCGGAGAGACAAAGACCTTCTACAAGCGCTTTGTATACACGGAAGATTTGGGTGAAATCGCCTATATGGTGCTCACCTATTACGCAGACGGCGCAGAGCAGAAGATTTATTTCTCGCTGACTGCCCCGGAAGAGGATCCGGCCCAGCAGGATAACCCTGGCGAAGGCGCCGCGACCACTTATCCCACGCTGCAGCGCGGCGACCGCAACGATGATGTTGCCGCCTTGCAGGCCAAGTTGATTGCGTTGAACTATCTGGAAGGCACTGCCGACGGCATTTATGGCCGCAAAACAGAACTGGCCGTCTCTGCTGCCCAGGCGCATTACGGGCTGGAAGCCACGGGCATTGCCGACGACGAATTGCAGCAAAAGCTGTTCGCCGAATAACGGGATGTCAGGCAAGCACCGCATTCAGAGATCATACAAGGCAGCCGCTTATCCTCGTGATAGGCGGCTGCCTTGCATATTGGTTTTGTCCTTCCAAAAGGATTGCCCGCGAATGCGCTTAGGCATCCAGGAAATCCACCAAGTCGCTCATGTTCTTGCGCTTTTTGGGCCGCAAAGGATCGCCTTCCCGGGCGTATCCCAGCGCCAGCACCAGCCGGATGCGCCGCTTTGTATGCAATAGCGCCTGCAGCTTGCCTTCATCAAACCATCCCAATATGCAGCTGGCAATCCCCATATTTTGCGCGGCGAAAACCATCTGCGCGGTGGCAATGCCGATGTCCACGCTGCGGTAATCCTGATCCTTGTGCGCGCTGCCCAGTCGGGCCGTGACGTTATAGTCCTCCTCGGAAATCACCACAAAGCAGCTGACATCTTTGGCAAAGCCGTTCATTCCCAATCCCTGAACGCTGCGGGCAACTTCGCAGGCAGCCGAACCGGCGCATACGGTGAAATGATATGGCTGGGCGTTGCAGGCGCTGGGCGCCAATCTGCCCGCCTCCAGAATGGTCATCATCTGTTCCCTGGACAGTTTCCTCTCCGGGTCATAACTGCGGCAGCTTTGCCGCATCCGCATCAATTGATCAAATTCCATGTTTCGCCTCTCCTTCCTTGTTTTCAGCATACCACATTCATGTTAAAACAAACCAGGGCTTTTTTCCGATTGTGTTTTGTGCTATACTATTCCAAACACCTGGGGGTGAGAACGTGACGCGGATTCTGATCGTAGAAGATGACCGAACCATTGCAGGAACGGTGGCCAAAAAATTGACGTCTTGGGGATGGGAAGCCCGATGCGCAGAAGATTTTCAGGATATTCTGGGAGAATTTGCGGCGTATCAGCCCCAATTGGTACTCATGGATATCAAACTGCCCTTCTTCAACGGATATCACTGGTGCCGGGAAATCCGCCGCGTTTCCAAAGTGCCCGTGATCTTTCTGTCCTCGGCTTCGGACAACCTGAATATCGTCATGGCCATGGATATGGGCGGGGACGACTTCATCTCCAAACCCTTTGATTTGGACGTGCTCACCGCCAAGGTGCAGGCAATGCTGCGCCGCACGTATGATTTTGGCGCGCAAACGGGTTTTTTGGAACACCGCAATGCTTTTTTGAATACTGGGGATCAAACGCTCACCTATGCCGGCGCCAAAATTGCGCTGACCCGCAACGAATATCGCATTCTGCTGACGCTGATGGAACGCAAAGGCCAAGTGGTGAGCCGGGAAACGTTGATGGAGCGTTTGTGGGAAAGCGATAGCTTCGTGGACGAGAACACGCTCACGGTAAACGTAACGCGTTTGCGAAAAAAATTGGAAGGCGCCGGGCTGACGGATTTTATCTCCACGAAAAAGGGAACCGGCTACATGGTAAGCTGACATGCAATGGCTGAAGCTTTATCTGCGCCATCGGGGAGTCGTTGCCGCAGCAGCGCTAGGCATATTGTCTGTGTTCTGTCTGGTGCTGTTTTTGTATGGATATCCGCTGGAGGGCGTGCTATACGCCGCCCTGCTTACGCTGCTGTTTTCTTTGCCGCTGGTTGTCGCGGATTTGTGCGTTTCCTTCCGCCGATGGCGCGACATCATGCAGGCAGCGTCGGATCCCGCGCCCCAACCGGAACACTTGCCCAGTTCGGGCACGCCGGCGGAAGCGGCCTACGCCATCCTTGCCGGAAAGCTCATGAAGCAAAACACCGCCGAGCGGCTGGAATGCGACCGCCGGCAGGAGGATGCAACGGAATACTATACCCTGTGGGCGCATCAAATCAAGACGCCCATCGCCGCTTTGCGCCTGATTTTGGAATCCGAACATCCCCAATGCGCCAGCGAAATGAAGGACGAACTATTCCGCATAGAACAGTACGTTGAAATGGCGCTAAACTATTTGCGGCTGAACAGCGCGTCTACGGACTATGTATTTCGGAAATATGAACTCGACGAGCTTGTGCGGAGCGTCGTGCGCAAATATGCCCGGCAATTCATCCGCCGAAAGCTGCGCCTGAACTACCGTCCCATGAACATTTCCGTGCTGACGGACGAAAAATGGCTGTGTTTCGTGCTGGAACAGATTTTGTCCAACGCCCTGAAATACACGTCTGCCGGCGAGATTTCCATCTATCAGGAGGCGCCGTCCACCCTGGTAATTCAGGATACGGGCATGGGCATTCGCCCGGAGGATCTCCCCCGCGTGTTTGAAAAGGGATATACGGGGTTAAACGGACGAACAGACAAAAAATCCACAGGCATTGGATTGTATCTGTGCAAGCGCGTATGCGAAAACCTTGGCCATACCATCGAAATTTCGTCCCAAGTCGGTTCCGGCACAAAGGTTTCCCTGCGTTTGGAACGGCAATCCATGAAAATTGAATAGTCCCTTGCAAAAATGTAAGCTATCCGGGGGAAATGTAAGCCAAGGAAATGGCGAAACATTTCCCCTTCTGATATACTGTTCTCATGCGCCGGAACATTGGCGCGCATAGAAAAGGAGACGGAAAGCCATGGGACTTTTGGAAGTAAACAAATTAACCAAGATATACACGTCCCGCATGGGCGGCAGCCAGGTTCAAGCGCTGCAAAACGTGTGTTTTTCCGTAGAGGAAGGGGAATACGTGGCCATTATGGGCGAATCCGGTTCCGGAAAAACCACGCTGCTGAACATTCTGGCCGCGCTGGACAAACCCACGTCCGGAGAAGTGCTTTTGGATGGCAAAAGCATTGTTTCCATTCGGGAAAAGGAAATTTCCGCCTTTCGCCGGGAAAACCTTGGCTTCGTGTTCCAGGATTTCAATCTTCTGGACACCTTCACCTTGCGGGACAACGCCTATCTGCCCCTGGTATTGGCAGGCAGGCGCCATAGCGAAATGGAGCGGGGGCTTGCGCCCATTGCCGGGCGGCTGGGCATCTCCAACGCATTGGACAAGTACCCCTATGAGGTATCCGGCGGGCAAAAACAGCGGGCGGCCGTGGCTCGGGCGCTGATTACCAATCCGCGTCTGATTCTTGCGGACGAACCCACCGGGCAATTGGATTCCAAGAGTACGGATCAATTGCTGAAACTTTTTGAAGAAATCAACGCCGATGGTCAAACCATCGTCATGGTGACGCATTCTGCCCGGGCCGCCAGCCATGCCGGCCGCGTATTGTTCATCAAAGACGGCCAGCTATTCCATCAACTGTACCGGGGCGACATGACGGAAGAAGAAATGTTCCTGCGCATTTCCGATGCTCTGACCATGCTTTCCACGGAGGCAGAACGGCTATGATCAAATTCTTTTATCCCAGGCTGGCCGGGCAATCCATGGTCAAAAACCGCCGCTTTTACGTGCCGTATTTGATGGCTTGCGCCTTTACCGCCGCCATGTTCTATGATTTGTGCTTTCTGGCGGGACACCCGGGGCTGAAGAACATGAAGGGCTCTGCCAGCATTGCCTTCGTCCTGATGCTCGGCGTAATTGTTGTGGGCTTTTTCTCCGGAATCTTCCTGTTTTACACCAACAGCTTCCTGATCAAAAACCGAAAAAAGGAGCTGGGGCTTTACAACATCCTGGGCATGGAAAAGAAAAACATCGCGCATCTCCTGCTGTGGGAAAGCTTTTTTTCCGCCATCGCGGGCATTGGCGTTGGCCTGATGGTTGGCATTGCCTTGAGCAAGCTGCTGCTGATGTTGCTGCTGCGCCTGCTTCGGTTCGAAATTCCCCTGGGCTTTCAGGTTTCCGCCTTTGGCGTCAGTGTCACTGCCATACTTTTTGGCGGCATCTTTCTGGTCAACCTTCTGCACAACCTGCTCTCCATTCAGCTTTCCCATCCCATGGAATTGCTGAAAGGTTCCAACGCGGGCGAACGGGAACCGCGCACGCGCTGGCCCATCGCCATGCTTGGCCTGCTGACGTTGGGCGGAGGATACGCTTTGGCGCTGTCCATTGATTCTCCCGCCATGGCCGTAGGCGTATTCTTCATTGCGGTGATCCTGGTAATCATCGGCACGTATTGCCTGTTTATTTCCGGCAGCATTGCGCTATTGAAGACCTTGCGCCGGAACAAGAATTACTATTACCGCGCAAACCACTTCATTTCTGTCTCCGGAATGCTGTATCGCATGAAGCAAAATGCGGCGGGACTGGCCAGTATCTGCATCCTGTGCACCATGGTTCTGGTAACCCTATCCACCACCGTCTGCCTGTATTCCGGGGAAGAGGAAGTGCTGAATCACCGCTATCCCAAGGACGTCAGCTTCTTATTGAGCGTGGAGAACGGAGCGCCTGCGCCCGTGGACGCCGTCGAAGCCATTCAGGAAACCGCCGCGCAATACGGGTTTGAGATTGTCGACCCTGTGACTTACGCATATATATCCTTTCAGGCGGACATGCAGGGAAATGTTTTGGGGCAGCGCGGTCTGAGCCAATATTCCGGCATAGATTCCTGCCTTGTCTACGCAATCACCTCTGCAGAATACGCTCGCATCACCGGCGAAACCGTTTCCCTGGAAAAGAACCATGTCTTGGCCTATGGCATGAATGGCATTGGCGGCTGGGATTCCCTTTCGCTGTGCGGACAAAAATTCGAAATAGACGCCTGGATTGACGCGTTTCCTTACACCAGCGTCTCCGCTTCCCACATGACAGGTTCCCTGTACCTGATTCTGCCCGGGGAACCCGATTTCGAAACCATTCGCGCCATGCCACGTCTCGAGGATGACGGCGATCTCGGCTGTCTCCGCTGGTATTACGGGTTTGACCTGTCGGGCGAGATGAACCGTGTTCTGGAATGCGTTGACGCCATGCGCACCGCGATTTCCAATACATCCCTCTCCCACTGGACGAGCGATTGCCGCCAGGATGGCGAAAACCTATTCTATTCCCTGTATGGCGGGCTGTTCTTTATCGGACTGTTTCTGGGCGCCATTTTCCTGATGGCCACGGCGCTCATCATCTATTACAAACAAATTTCCGAAGGTTATGACGACAAGGCTCGATATGAAATCATGCAGAAGGTGGGCATGAGCAAGGCGGAGGTGCGTTCCAGCATTCGGTCCCAAGTGCTTAGCGTATTTTTCCTGCCGCTGATTGTTTCCATGGTGCATCTGGCCTTTGCGTTCAAAATGATTACCAAAATTCTGGTGGTCTTTTGTCTGACCAACATCGGTTTGTTCGCGCTTTGCTGCGGGCTTACCATCCTGATCTTTGCCGCGGGCTATACGGCCATTTATTTGGTCACCGCGCGCACATATTACAAAATCGTTTCCCCAAATCCGTAAAAACTCCCCGCACGATGCCCGGCCTGCGCAAAGGATCCTCCTTGCGCAGGCTTTGCGCGCCATGCATTCGCGGATTTTCTTGCATTTCCATGCAAAATATCTTATAATACAAGATAGAAGAAAAAACCTGGAGGCGCACAAATGAACATCGCGTTGATTACCGCCGGAGGCAAGGGCGTCCGCATGAACCAGGAAATTCCCAAACAGTTTTTGACGGTGTATGATAAACCCGTCATTGCGTATACCATGGAGGCGTTTCAAAAGCATCTGGGGATTGACGCCATCGCCGTGGTTTGCGTGGAAGGCTGGGAATCCATCCTGGCCGCCTATGCGCGTCAATACGGCATCACCAAATTAAAACATATTATTCCCGGCGGCGCATCCAACCAGGAAAGCATTGAACACGGCCTGTTCGAATTGGAAAAGCATTATGCTCCGGAGGATCTTGTGCTGATTCACGATGGCAATCGCGCCATGGTAACGCAGGATATTATTTCCGATTGCATTGCTACGGCATGCGAGCATGGCTCTGCAATTGCCGTCATTCCCTGTCAGGAAGTGATTTTGGAGACAACCGATCAAACCACATCCGGCGTATCGTATGCCCGCGAAAAATTAAAGCGCACGCAGACGCCTCACGGATTCCCATTGGGCAAAATTTGTGACGCTTATCGCCGCGCAAAGGAAAAAGGCATTGTAAACTCCGCCGCTGCCTGCGGTCTGCTGGTGGCCTTGGGCGAGACTGTGCATTTCTGCGCCGGTTCCGAAAAAAACCTGAAAATCACAACGCCGGACGACCTGGAAATTTTCAAGGCGTTGCTGCGCTTATCCGACAATTGACGCACATTGCGCAAGAAACGAGGCAATATGGAACAACAATATCTCAGTCTGCGGGAAATCCAGCTGCTCTGTCTGGACATGCTCAAGCAGGTGGACGCAATTTGTCGCGCCGAAAACATTGAGTATTTTCTTTCCGGCGGTACGCTGTTGGGCGCCGTGCGTCATCAGGGCTTTATTCCATGGGATGACGACGTGGATTTGATGATGCCGCGCCCGGAATTCGAACGCTTCCTGCGCGTCGCCAGTCAGCACCTTCCGAAGCGCTATTGCCTGTCCTTCCCCGACCGCACAGAGGATTTTTCTTTTCCATGGATTCGCATTTGCGATTTGCACACCGCTGTAAAGGACAGCGGCATGCAGTATGCCCGCACCAAAACACTGTTTGTCGATATTTTCCCCATTGATGGGCTTCCGGAAAACATTCATCAGTCCAATTTGTTCTTTCGGTGGATCCGCCTGCACGACATTGTGCTAAAGGTCGCCCGCAAAAAGGACTTGTACAAAGACGAACGGCTGCGCTGGTTAAAACGCGCCTTAATGACCGTCGTCCATCGCAAAAACCTGGCCCGGTATGCCTTGTCTCTGAATCATGCGGCGCAGCGCTATCCCTATCAAACCTCCAAACATGTAGGCGTTTCTGTCATCACCCTTCATGGAAATCGGGAACGCATGCCGAAATCCGTGTTTGAAAGCAGCGTGGAAATGACCTTCGAAGGTCTTACTCTCCCTGCGCCCGTGGGATACGACACCTATCTTCGTGGATTGTACGACGATTATATGCAACTGCCGCCCGAAGAGAAGCGTTACTCCCTGCACAATCTTCAGGCCTGGATTCTTCCGGAGGAGGAACGCCCATGATGTCCCCACGCTATCGTGACGACCTGGAACGGGCGCTTGCCGCATCGCCCACGCTGAACGCCCTGAGTGGCAAGACAATCCTGATTACCGGCGCCACCGGCTTGATCGGCACGTTCCTTACGGACGCCCTGACGTTGGCCAACGAACGCCTGGAATGCCCCATGCGCATCTGGGCCTTGTGCCGCAACGCCCAAACCGCCCGCCAGCGCTATTGCCATGCCGAATGCGTAAACATCATTTCCCAGGATGTCTCCCTGCCAATGAAGGATCTGCCACAGGCGGATTATATTGTGCACGCCGCTTCCAACGCGCATCCCCTGGCCTTTTCCGCCGATCCCGTAGGCACCATGATGGCCAACATTCTGGGCACGAAAAACCTGTTGGAGCACCTCCGTGAGCAGGCCTGCGGCAGACTGCTGTTCGTCTCTTCCGGAGAAATCTACGGCGAAAATCCCAATATTCCGGACGGTTTTTCCGAAGACGATTTCGGCAAAATTGACACCATGAGCCCCCGCGCCTGTTATCCCGAAAGCAAGCGCGCCGCGGAAGCCCTTTGCGCCAGTTACGGCAAGCAATATGGCGTGGATTCCGTCACGGCAAGGCTATGCTATGTGTACGGTCCCACCATTACCGCCGCCAATTCTCGCGCAGACGCCCAATTCCTTCGAAAAGCGCTGGCCGGCGAGGATATCGTTCTAAAGAGCGCCGGAAGCCAGGTGCGCTCTTATTGCTATGCGGCGGATGTCGTCAGCGCGCTGCTGACGCTGCTGCTTCGGGGCGAAACGGGTCAGGCATACAACGTGGCCAATCGCGCATGCACGCACAGCATTCGGGAATATGCGGAAACCCTGGCGGCGCTGGCAGGCGTCTCCGTTACCTTTGATCTGCCGCCGGAAGCGGAACGCCAGGGGTATTCCAAGGTTTCCCGCGCCGTACAAAACCCGGCCCGCCTGGAAGCACTGGGCTGGAAGGCGCTTTACTCGCTGCGAGACGGCCTGCAAAACACCCTGAACATCCTGCGCGAACAAGGAGGCGCAACATGAACCTGCGCTCTCTGCAAAAAAGACCTTTGATATACAAAACCCTGGTTGCCGTTCGAAGCGTTGCCGGCCGCGGCTGGATGCGGTTGCAGCATCGTCTTCGGGGCATCCGGCCACAACGCGTGTTTTTTTCCAGTTTTCGGGGAAAAGCATACTGCGACAGCCCGCGCTTTATCTCCGAGGCCTTGCATCGCTTGCGGCCGGATTTGGAAATTGTGTGGCAACTGTCCCGGAACGCCTATGATGCGGACGTGCCCGGCTATGTGCACACCGTGCCTCCGAGATCGCTCAAGGCGCTTTCCATGATCGCCACCAGCCGCTGTTTGGTGGACAATTTCAATCGTCCCATGTACATGCCCAAATTTCCGGAACAGCTTTACATACAAACCTGGCATGGCGACCGGGGCTTTAAGAAATGTCAACTGGACATGGATCCCAGCGCTCCATATCCCGATGGCGCGCAGATGGATCTGGCGGTTTCGGGCAGCGAATTCGGCAACGCCGTCTATCGTTCCGCCTTTGGCTACGCCGGAAAGATTCTGTGTCAGGGCATTCCCCGCAACGACCTGCTGATTCATCCTGCATCCCAGCGCATGCGCAAGGTTCGCACCCGCCTGAACATAAAGGAAGACGTTCGAATTCTAACCTACGCGCCCACGTTTCGGGACACCGCTGTTGGCGAACCATGGACGCCGCCCTTTGACATATCCCATTTGCTTTCCTTGCTGCAGCAGGCGCATGGCGGAGAATGGACGTGTCTGGTTCGGGGGCATGATCTGTGCGGTAACGCCCGGGTTGAGGGCGCCATGGATGTGTCGAACTACCCGGAAATGGCAGAAATTTTAATGATTACGGACATCCTGATCACGGATTACTCTTCCTGTGCGGGAGATTTCGTGCTGACAGGCCGTCGCGTGATCCTGTATCAGCCCGATCGGGCAGACTTTGTGCGGGATGATCGCGCGCTGTATATGGATCCTTCGCAAACCGGATATCGCATTGCCCAAAGCATGTCCGAATTGGAAGCGCACCTGACGTCCTCGGAAGACGATCGGGCCCGGGATGAAGCCATTCTCCGTTATTATGGCGCCGTAGAATCCGGCCATGCCGCGCAATCCGTCGCGGAGTATATTTCTTCTGCTCTGTCCGCCGTTCAGCATTGACGCAGGAACTGACTTCATCGCCTTGCAACGCTTTGGCAGACGCTGAAAAAGCCCGCAAGACAAGAAGCAAAAATTCCTGCCGGTTCAATTTGAACAGCCGGAATTTTTGCGTTTGCGGGCTTTGTCCGTGGTCTGAAGGAAGCATTCCTGTTCCGGAATGCTTCCTTGCGTTTTCGCTTATTTCTCCTTGCCGTCGGGGCCTTTGCCGATTGCCCCGCCGGTAATTTCGCTGGTTCCGCGCTTGAGTTTGTTCCACATGCCGCTGAATTTTCCCGTGGATGCCAATGCATAGAGAATCGCACCCAAAATGGCCAGGCCGATGGCCCAGATTACGCCCTTGGCTACCGCGCCGCCTTTTTCGGTCTTGGTTTCCGCCGCGTTGGCGCTCGGTCCATACAGGGTCGTTGTGATCACGTCGGAAAGGTATTCCGTGGAGGTAATGGCCAAATCCTTGTCTATTTCATGGGTGCCCATTTCCAACAGCAATGCCTGTCCATACAATTCCTGGTTGTAATTTCCCTTTCCAATATAAATATCCTTGATGAGGTCCGGGTATTTTTCGTCCGCCACCTTCTTAATCTCCTGGGCGAACGCTTTGTTCGAATCGGCATTTGGGTTTGAACGTCCCACAAACAGACGCACCTGGCTGCTCTGCTCGCCATCCACGGTAGTCTCGTATTGTTCCGCCGGAATTGCATCCCGATGAATGTCAAACAGCGCGTCAGGCTGCTTTTTCAACAATTCTTCCGCCGTGGATCGGGAACGGTTGTATGCGCCGGCATCGTGCGGATGAAACGTCTCTTCGGAATACACCACGTCAACGCCCTGTTTCTCCAAATTTTCCTTCAGGGCCCTGCCAACGTCGTAAATCCCCGCGCCCTCAAGCTTTGAGGATGTTCCATCGTTGGGCACATAGCACTCGTCCGAGTGGGTGGAGTACATGCAAATCAACCGGTTGCCGCCGCTCTTTTCTTCCGCCTGGGCGCGGAACACCGCCAACGCCTGCTGATCCGGTTCCGATGTACCCACGAGACGCGCCGTTGCGGTGGCGGACATGTGATCCACGGCCACCACGCGATAGAAGTTGTCGTTTCCGGCAATATATTCATCCCCTACATACATCATTCCGGCGCGGCTGGTAAGATATTCGCCGGTATCCGTATACAGGGAATACAAGCAGTCTCCATCCGTTTCCGCCATTCCCACCGGCGCAAATGTCATGAACGCCGCTACTATCGCCAACACTGCCAGCAGCCGTCTCATCCGTCATGCCTCCTGTCCACAAATTCTCCGCCCACAAATTCCTTTTGCGGACGTTTCTTGCCGCGCGTTGCTCGCTCAATCAGTTCGCCCACCAGTTCCGCCAACAGCACGGCGAGGAAACCGGAAATTACCACGGCATCGTATACGCCCGCGCCGCCTAACACCAGGCGTTGATCCACGCCCGCCGCGGAAACCGCCACCGCATTGGCAATGTTGGCCAACAGCATGCCCGTGACGCCCGCAATAAACGCGCAGCGCCTGGAACGCCCCAGCACATAGGCAATCACGCCCGCCGCGATGCCGTATAGATAATTTGGATCCATAAACATGGTTTCCGGTTCATCCGGCAACAATCTGCCCATGGCGTAAATTGCCGCGCCGGTAAGGATCGCCGCAACCACGCTGCGCACCTTTTCCTTGGCGCTGCCGGCCTTCACGAACAAATACACGCACAAAATCAAGGGAACAACCGCGCCGCCCAGGTTCACCCATACGTTTCCACCCAGCGGGATTTCGGGCACAAAGCCCAGCGCCATAATCAGCGCGATGAACAGCAGCGCCTGGCGATCGGTCAAGCGCATCTTGTCCAGCACACGCTGGCCTACGCCAAACAACACCAGCAGGCCCGCAACCCCCAAAATAATCATTCCAACGGACATGTCTATCTCCTCCGTTACGTCCATTTTTTCCTTGGATAGTATATCCCGGCGCAGGTCAAACGCAGCAGGAAATCCATGGAAATCCAAGCTTGCCCGCGCTTCTTCCAAGAAATCGCTGGAATTGCAGCATGAACCGGCGGCCAAAATACAAAAGAACGGCCAAAATTGCGCTAAGGCGACGCTAAGCCTCTGTTTGCGCTTGTCCGGGAAGGAGTTTTTCTGATATAATGAAGTTGGAAATTTGCCATGCAGATTTCTCAACGCCGGATGCTCTGTGCAGCCCGCGCAGCAAGTATCCCAATTTGTTTCTGCAAGCCACATGATTTCCCATGCGCTTTCCTTGGATGCGCTGGGAAAATCCAAAAGCAAGGAGGCTTTGCGCAATGCCGCTGAACACCTTCTGGATGGAATTCTGGGGAAATCCCGCGCTCATGATCACCACGCTGTTAACCCTGGCGGTTATCCTGGTCAATGGATGGACGGACGCGCCCAACGCCATTGCGACCTGCGTTTCTACCCGCGCCATGGGGATCCGCGCGGCAATCGTCATGGCCGCCATTTTTAACTTCCTGGGCGCGCTGATCATGACCTCTGTCAACGCCAGCGTCGCCATGACCATTTACAATATTGTGGATTTTGGCGGCGAAGCCCAGCCTGCGCTCATCGCTCTTTGCGCCGCCATGGTCGCCATTGTGACATGGGCAACCGTAGCCTGGGTATTTGGGATTCCCACCAGCGAAAGCCACGCCCTGATCGCCGGACTGTCTGGCGCTGCCATTGCCATTCAAAACAGCTTTTCCGGAATTCACGGCGAGGAATGGATCAAAGTATTGGAAGGCCTTTTGCTGTCCACGGTTCTGGGGTTCGCCATGGGCTACGCATGTTTGAAGCTTACCGAATGGATATTTTGCCGCTTTGACCGCAAAAAAACGCGCAAGCCTCTGATGTACGCCCAAATCGGCGGAGGGGCGGCCATGGCTTTCATGCACGGCGCCCAGGACGGTCAGAAGTTCATGGCGGTCTTTCTGCTGGGCACAGCGCTGGCCAAAGGGCAAGCGGACATCACAGCGTTTTCCATTCCCATATGGCTGATTGTACTGTGTTCCGCCGTGATGGGCCTGGGCACTTCGATTGGCGGCTACCGCATTATCAAATCCGTAGGCATGGACATGGTAAAGCTTTCCGTGCACCAAGGCTTTGCCGCAGACCTGGCCGCGGCGCTGTGCCTGCTCATATCCTCTTTAACAGGCGCCCCCGTCAGCACCACGCACACGAAAACCACGGCCATCATGGGCGTCGGCGCCGCCAAACGGCTTCGCAGCGTCCGTCTTTCCGTGGTAAAGGATCTGGTGCTCACCTGGGTGCTCACGTTTCCGGGATGCGGGCTCATCGGCTATTTGTTCGCCAAGTTGTTCCTGCGAATCTTTGCATAGGAGGAAATCCAATGAAAACGCATTGCGATTATTTCACCATGATGGAAAACCAGGTTGCATACTGTGTCAAGGCAGCGGAAATGCTCCAGGATCACCTTCTGCATTTCAAGCCAACCGAAACCTCACAGCGCCTGGGCAATATGCACGTCTTGGAACACGAGGCGGACGACGTCAAGCATGAATTGCTGCGCAAACTGTCCCAGGAGTTCATCACGCCCATTGAACGCGACGACATTCTGCAATTGGTTCAAATCATTGACGATGTAACAGACGCCATCGACGACGTTGCCATCAAGCTGTATATGCTCAATGTGCAGTCCGTGCCGCCAGAAGCCTCCGCGCTGGCCGCGGTTGTGGTGCGCTGTACCCGCGCGCTGGCTGCGGCCATGGCGGAACTGCGCAATTTCAAAAAGCCGGAACGTTTGGAAAAGCTGGTCATCGAAATCAACAACATCGAAAGCGAAGCGGACAACATTTATATCGAAGCCGTGCACACGCTATTCTGTTCCGGCCAAACCAGTCTTTCCGCGCTGAGCATCCGCGAAATCTATGAATGCCTGGAGACATGCTGCGATTTGTGCGAACACGCGGCGGACGTGCTGGAAAACACCATCATGCGCAACACCTGACGCACGCGCGTCACGCTCCTGAACGACCCGCCCTCCAGGGAAACGCATTCAAAAAGCAGACCTCCCCTCACGGAAGAAGTCTGCTCTCTGAATATGCTGTCCGGAAGAAGAAACGCCGTTTCACATGGGTTTTTCTCCGGTTCCATCGGGGAATCCGCAGATTTCGGCTGCACGAATGGAAATCTGCCTTCCCGGTTTTTCATTCATGTTCGCGAACGCGCAAAACCACCTTGCCCGTGTTTTCGCCGCGTTCCAAAATGCCATGGGCTTCGTTGGCCTGGGCAATGGGCAACACTTTGTAAATCGTAGGCACGATCTCCCGGCTTTCCAGCTTGGGCCAGATATCCCGCACCAGGTTGGCCAAAATCGCGGATTTTTCCGATACCGTGCGCTTGCGCAGCATGCTGCCTTTGAACACGATCCCCTTGGTCAGCACCGCCCGCAGCGGCACGGTGGTGCTGGTGCCATCCAACGTGGAAATCAACACCCAGCGGCAGCCCTCGTTTACATAGGGAAACACCCGTCCGATGGTTTCTCCCGCCAGGCAATCGATCGCAACATCAATGGGATGTCCGGCTTCCGCTTCCCGGCGAATGACCTCCACCACGTCCTCCCGGGAGGTGTCCACCACCACATCCGCATGCAAATGGGCGATTTCCGCCTTTTTTTCTGCGGTTTGCACCGATGTAAGAACGTATGCGCCAAAGGCCTTTGCCATGGGAATGCCCACAGAAGCCAGTCCGCTGGCGCCCGCTGGGAAGAACAACGTCTCTCCCGGCTGAAACGCGCCCTCGCCAAACAAATTCAAGTAACATGTGGCATAGGCTTCCGGCAGGGACGCCGCCTCCTCGAAGGACAGTCCCTTGGGAATGGGCATGAGCATCGTGTATGGCACCGCCACCCGTTGGGCATATCCGCCGCCGCCCAGCAGCGCGCAAACCTGATCTCCCGGCTTCCAGGCGCTGTTGGCCGCCGCTTCCGCGCCAACCTGCGTGATGATCCCCGCCACTTCCAGCCCCATCCATGGCGGGCAACCCTTGGGAGAAGGATACTTGCCCTGGCGCTGCAAAATATCCGCACGATTCAGCGCCGCGGCGTAAATTTCCACCAATACATCCGCCGGCCCAACGCAAGGCTCCTCCACATCGCTCCACACCAATTGCTGCGCCTCATTTACCAGCATTGCTTTCATGTCAATCGCTTCCTTTCATGGCAAGACCACGTCCTCCGTCAACCGCATATGTCTGTCCTGTAATGAAATGTGCTTCCGAACTGGCCAGGAACAACACGACATGCCCCACGTCCGCCGCCGTACATTTTTCCCCCAGGAAATTGGTGTTTACCACGTCGTATGTTTCTTCGGGACGTTGTACAAGCCCCGGCGCCACGCTGTTCACGGTAATTTTGTATGGCGCCAACTCCTTGGCCAAAGAACGCGTCATGGAAATCACGCCGCCCTTGGCCGCCGCATAATCCACGCAGCCTCGCAGCCCATTTTCCGCAACGATGGAAGAAAAATTGATGATTCTGCCGCCCTGGCCCTGGGCCACCATTGCCCGCGCCGCCGCTCTGCTGGCATAAATCGCTCCAAAGAGGTTGATTCCAATCACCTCCTGGATGACGTCGTCGGTTTGCTCAATCAATGGATGAGACTTTTTTCGGGCGCTGCCTCCTGCCACGTGCACCATCACGTCCAAACGGCCAAACCGTTCCACGGTTCTGGCAACGGCGCTGTCTACGCTGGCGGAATTGGTTACGTCCGCCACGACGCCCATGGCCGTTCCGCCCGCCTGCTGAATCCGTCGAACCGTCTTGTCTACCGTCGCCTGGTTGATATCGCATACCGCCACGCTGGCGCCTTCCTGCCCGAACATATAGGCGGTTTCTCCCCCAATATAGCCGCCCGCACCGGTAATGAACACCACTTTGTTTTCAAAACGCATTGTTTTCTCCCTTTTCATCATTTGTGCCAATCGAATACAATTCCCAGCGGCATGGAAGGCTTTTCCGCAAGCGCGCGATAAATCTCCGGGGCGCGTGTTGGAGAAACCACTTCCGAAATGATGGGCGCCGCTTTCATTTTTCCCCTGGCCATCATCCCCAGCATCATGGCGAAATCGTCGTGCCGGGTCCAATATCCCTCCCGGGAATCCATGCGCGGTCGGACAAAATTGTGCGCCCCGATGATCTGCACCCCCGGTTTATGCACCATGGAATAAAAATCAATGGGCGTATCGCTCACCCGCGTGCATCCCGTCAAGGCAATGCGTCCCTCGGGAGCCGCCACTTCCAGCGCTTGTAGCAGCGCTTTGGACGAACCGGTAACTTCCACGTTGCAGTTGATCATTCTGCCTCGGGTCAGTTCCTCCACGCGATCTCGAAAATCCGGTTTCGCGGGAGACAGGGCCGCGTCTGCGCCCAGTTCCATGGCAATCTCCCGCCGGCGGGCGTCGAAATCCACCGCGATCACGGGCATCCCGCCAGACAGCGCCAACGTCTGCACCGCAAACAATCCCAGAATTCCCAGCCCCGTCACCATACCGCTTTCGCCCAACTGCAGCCGGGTTTTCCGCGCTCCCTGCACGCCCATGCTGCCGATGACCACAAACGCCGCTTCCAGCGGACTGACGTTCTCCGTCACCGGGAAAAAGCCGTCCCCGTTTTCCCGGAACCGCGCCACCACATGGCTGCGATGGCCCAGGTGATCCGTCAGCACCAAATCCCCCACCCGGAATTTCGTCACCTCGCTGCCCACCGCGATGATGTGCCCGCTGCCGCTGTAACCCAGGCGCTTCGGCCAGGTATGAATGGTGTTGGGCAAATCGATCAAACATGCCCGCTCCGTTCCCGCGCTGAGAACCGTGTAATCATTCTCGATGAGCACTTCGTCCGGTCCCGGCGAAGGCACCTCGTATGGAAGATATTCCGCCACGCCCTTGGATGTAAACAAAATCTCGTGTCCAATCATTGTCCGTTCTCCTTTTTGCAGACACGCCTGCGCGCCCGCCGATACGCCTCGAAATAACGCCGTCCAAACACGCGATAGGACGCCGAATCAAAATGGACGCCATCCGCGGAAAGCGTCAGCCCCTCCGCAGAGGCAATGTCCATGTTGGGGCGGCTGGCGGCAATTTTGTGCAGTTCCCCGTTGATCTCCGCCGCCAACGGCCAACGTTTACCCGTCAGCAGCGTGATTTCGCCCACGATCACCGGAACGGTTTCGTCCAATCCCAGCGCCCGAACCATCGCGTCCAACATGCAGAAAAAGCGCTCAGCATAAGCCGCCACATCGGCGGGCTCCCTGCTGTCGCTCTCTCCCTGATGCCACAAAATGCCGCATATTTTTGAACTGCGCTGGGCCAATTTCGCCTGCATGACGGCGTGATCAAACAAAATCTCCCCGGGCTGCCATTCGATTAATTTTGTGCCGCCGTCAGCACAGGGAATCAAGCCCACCTTGCGGTCATATGCATGGGCATATTCCTGGGCAAAGCTGGCCGCCAAAGACACGCCGCTGCGAAATTCCACATCCGATTTCGCAAAAACCTGCCTGTCCGGATTGATGGGTTCGGACATGGGCTGCCACCGACCGTTGCGCAGCATGAACATTTTTCCTTCCGGATCAATGGGCGGCACCTGGCCAATGATGCCGCGTCCGCACATGTTGGATTGTCCGATCAACAGGATGGAGTCCACTTCTCCATCCTGTCTTGCCGTTTCCTTGCGCCATTGACGCTCCTGTTCCGTTTCCATACGCTTATTCCCTCCCCGATACGGCGTTTACACCGTATTGCTTCAAAATTTCCACTGCGCGATGCAAATCCGCGTCTGTGGGAGACGACACATCCGGCATGGTATCCGGCATGCCCAGCGCCTGATACTTGGATCGGGCCATGGAATGATAGGGCAGCACTTTCATGCGCTCTATGCGCAGTTTCCCCAGCATTTCGCCAATGCCCGCAAGGGTCTCTTCGTCGTCATTGCAGCCAGGCACCAACGGCATGCGAATCTCGATTCGCGCGCCCGCGTCCGATAATTTTCGCAAATTTTCCAAAATACGCTCGTTGCCCGCGCCGGTAAGCCGTTTATGCGCCTGACTGTCGATGTGCTTTACGTCAAACAGGAACATGTCCGCCACTGGCAGCACCTTTTCAAACGCCTTCCAGGATACGTTTCCACAGGTATCCACGGCGGTATGAATGCCCTGCCGCTTGAGTTCCGTAAACAGTTCCCAAACAAAGTCCGCCTGAAGCAAAGGCTCTCCGCCGGACACCGTAACGCCGCCGCCGGACTGCGCATAAAACGCCTGATCCTCCATGGCAATCCGCAGGGCTTCCGCCACGTCGATCTGCCGTCCAAAGCGCTTCATGGCTTCGCCCAGGCAAACCTCTTCGCACAAACCGCAGGCAACGCAGTTTCCCCGCTGGAACACATGCCCTTCCGGCGTCATGACATGGGCGCCATGGGGACAAACCCGGGCGCATTCGCCGCAGCCAATGCACTTGTGAGCATAATACGCCATTTCGGCGCAATTGTCAATCCCTTCCGGGTTGTGGCACCAAATGCACTTCAAAGAGCAGCCTTTCAAAAACAACGTGGTGCGAATGCCCGGCCCGTCGTGCACCGCAAATTTTTTCACATCCATGAGCATACCCTTCGCCATCGTATTTCTCCTCCAATCCGTCATCCTTCGCGGAATTTTTCAATCAATCGGTCAATTTGTGCATTCCAAGCATGGTCAATTCCCTGAAATTCGGGATGTTCCCGATAAAAACGCATGGTTCGGGCGATGCCTTCCCGAAACGGCGTGGTGCACAGGAATTCCGGAACATGGGCATGGATTTTTCCGGTGTCATATGTCGTCGTACATGCCTTGTTGCACAGCAAAACCCCAAAGGTATCGCCCTGCTGCGTCATGGGCATTTCCCGGCAGATGTCCTGAGAGGAGATATACGCCAGCTTCGGCGTTACACCCAGCGCCTCCGCCTCAATTTCCGCAATCTCCTTCCAGGATAGGTATTCTTCCGACAGGATATGATACGCCTGCCGGGATGCCAGGGAATTGCCCATCAGCCCCACAATGCCCTTGGCAAAATCGCTGGAATGCGTCAGCGCCATGCGCGCGCTGCCATCGTCGTGCATCACGATGGGCTTCCCTTGCAACATGCGCTCCGCCAGCGTCCATTGCAAATTGGGAATGATGGCGCAGGGAATTCGCGTGTCCCCATACGTCACCGCCGGGCGCACCACCGTCCAGTTGCAGCCATAGAGCAGATCCTCAATTTTCAAATATTCCTCGCAGCCAATCTTATCCCGGGCATAGGACCAGGCCAGGTTTTCCCGGGGATGATCCTCCGTTACGTTCCGCAGTTCCCGGGAATACACCGCGCAGCTGGAGATAAAGATCAATTGGCCATATTTTCCCCGCAGCGCGTCCAGCGTGGAACGCAGCTGCTGCTGCGTATAGGAAATCCAATCCACCACCACGTCGAAGGTCATGCCCTCGCAAACCCGCGCCATTTCTTCGCCGTCCCGGGCATCGCAATGAATCCATTTCGCGCCCTCCGGCATGATCCCTCGCGTTTGCGTGCCGCGATTGAGCAGATACAGTTCCCATCCCTTCGAAAGGATTCGCTTGGAAACCTCCGTGCTGATGACGCCCGTGCCGCCAATCATCAAAATTCGCATGCAGAATCCTCCTATTGCGCCGCTTCCGCCTGCCGGATATAGAATTTCTGCTCATCCGGACTGAGGCTGTTCCACAGCACGTTCCAACCGCACACGCGTATCTGCAAATCCTTGTATTTTTCCGGTTCTTCCTGCGCCTTGCGCAAGGTTTCCGCGGAAAACACATTGAAGTGAATCGCATGCCCATAATTCGCCATGTACGTTTTCAGCAATCCCTCCATGGCGTGCAATCCGTCTTCGCCCTGCACCGCTCCGGGATTGAGCGCAATGTCCACGGGAAAATCTCCCATAAACAGGCTGCTGTCCAGTTTGGCCAAGGATGCTATGGCGCCGGTGGCGCCGGCACGGTTCATGCCATGTACGGACGTGGCGTTCTTGGAGCATTCCTCTCCGGAAAGCCGTCCGTCCGGCGTGGCAGCCGTCTTCCACCCCATTTCCAGAAACTGCTTGGCGTTGTGCAGGCTGGTGGCGCAATAGCCGCCGCGCACGTTCCGCCGCCCGTTGTTGCGGCGGGCCAGGCGTTCCGTGAAATCTTTGAACAGTTGATCCGGCAATTCCCGGTTGTTGCCCCATTTGTCCGGATCTTTCATGATTCGCAGGCGCAGCGCTTCCGCACCTTGCCAGTTTTGATCCAGGATATCCCGGAATTCCGCCAGAGAGAGCATTTTCTGTTCGTACACATACTTTTTCACCATGGCAAGACTGTCCGCTGCCGTAGCCGGGCTGCACAACAACACGCCGGAACCCGAATACTTCACGCCGCCGGCATACGCGTCGTACGCCTTGGCCAGACTGGTTTGTATTGTAGCGGAAAACATGGGCGTGGGATTGATCTGCGCCAAATGACTTTCATACGCCGCAATGATGGAAAATCCCCGTTCGTAAATGCATTCTGCCTGCCGCAAAAACGCATCGTAGAATGCTTCAAAGGTATCCATCTCCTCCGCCTTGCCGGTATGCGGCCCGGACTGCACGCCGGAAAAGAAATCGAATCCGTCATGCAACGCCAATTCCACGCATTTGGGCAGATTGACGTGCACGTTGGCGGTATCCACCGCGTCGCCCCGCACGGCATATTCATAACAGCCCTTCACGTCGCACAGGCGCGCTTCTTCCTCCGAAAAGCCATACGCCCGCATGCTGCGCATCATGGCCGGTTCGCAGACGAAATTGATGCTGTTGTGGCCGCCGCGAATCATCTCCAGCGCTTTTCGGATGAATTCCCTGGGCGTATTGAAGTTGATTTTGATTTGCAGCTTGGGATCGAAGATGCCCAATTCGTCGTATACGTCCAAAATCAGATAACTCAGCGCATTGATTTCGCTTTCCCCGTTTGCTTTGGTGCCGCCGAAGTAAAACGGGTGTCCAAAATAATACCGCATGGCGCTAGCCTGCATCAGAAACGCCGCGAACACATCCCGAATATCCTCTTCCGTTGCGCCGTTTTCCAGATCCCGAACATAATATGGATACAGCACTCGATCCAGATTGCCAAACGACCGCACCTGGAGGCAATCCACATATTCGGAAATCAGGAAATACAGCCAAATCGCCTGCAAGCATTCATAGGTCGTTCTAGGAGCTCCCGTACGCAATTGCTCCAGGCAAGCGGCAATGGCGTCGCATTTCGGGTTCCCCTGAGAAAGCGCCACATCGCGCGCCCGGCCCAGAAAGCGCAAAATCGCGTCATACTCCCGATCGATGGCGTCAAAATATGCCGCCTGTTCTTCCGTAAGCGGCTGCTGGGATTGTGCCGCGTGGAACTGGGTTTTGTCCACATACTGCGTCTGCTCCAGGCCGCCTGCTTCCCGCATCGCGCGATATTCCCGCGCCCGCTGGCGAAGGCCCGGAAAACCCAGTTGCAGCACGGCATCCCAATCCGGCACGCTGTGGCAATAATCCAAATACAGCAAATGACTCTTCAACCGGGAATGCAGCGCTTCCTCCTGCGCCATCTGCGGCGCGCATTGGGCGCGCACTTCACCATACCATCGGGAGCAAAACGCCCGATCAATGGATTTTTGGTTCCATTCCGAAATTCCCACGAACCAGTCATGGGCATTGACGTCAATCCGCGTGGAGGACAGCACGAAGTCAAAGGCCTCCGCCTTGACGCGGGCATGGTTTTCATGCCGGGTTGCGCGGTACAGTTCCTCCAGTTTTTCCCGAATTTCCCCGTTGGACATGCCTGTTGCCGGGTCATATTCCATCCCCTGATATTTTGCCTCAATGTAAGCTCGGTCCGCCTGCCATGTTGCCTTCATCAAACGTACCTCCCACTAAATCTCTATGTCCCTATATGCGATGCTCCCCGCTTTCACGGTTAGCATCGGGCGAAGATATTCCTTCCCACGAACAATCTCCCCCACGCCGTCCCGGAATTCCAGTTCCCGTTCCACGAATTTCAGCACCGCGATATCTGCCGGCATTCCCGGCGTCAGCGCGCCCGCTTCCCCTTCTACGCCCATTGCTTTGGCAGCATTTGCCGTGACCATGGGCAAAATCTCCTCCAAGGGCATCCCCAGCGCCAATTGCCGACTCATGCAGTACGCTAGCGAAAACCCGAAATTGGGCTTTTGATACAGACCATTGGCGGTAATATCCGTACTCAGCGTATCCGCCCACACGCCTGCACGGCGTGCCGCTTCGTACACCTGGAAGGAGAAATGCCAGCAGCCATCGCCAATGTCCAGCACCACGCCCCGCGCCCGCGCCCGTCGCGCCGCTTCCATGCCGCCTTCACCCAGCAGCGTCTCGCCGTGTCCGTGAAACGCGTGGGTGAGAATGTCTCCCGTTCCCAGCGCATCCAAGATTTCCCGCATGGGGATTTCTGAACCTGTGGGATGCACCATCAGCCGCGTTCCAGCTAGCCGCGCCACCGCCACCGCCGCCCGCAAGGGCTCCATGCCCAGCTTTCCTACGGTTTCCCTGCCCACGCGAATTTTGAACCCCGCTACGTCCCGCCTGTTTTCCCGCACCAGGTTCACCATTTGCTCCACATCCCAATGGGTGGGATCGATGTCCTCCGGGACGCTGCCCAATGCATTCAGCCCCGCCGCGCTGACGTGCACGAAGCTCTTCACGCCAATGCTCATGTCCGCCAGCGGAGCGCGAAACTGCGGCCAGTTCATCCAGCCTGCGCTGCCGCCGTCCGCCGCGTAGGTAACGCCACTGGGAAAGCAACATGCCTCCGCTCGCACGCCTTTGCGCATCAAGGGCCAAAGGTGCACGTGCAAATCAATCAGCCCCGGCACGACGATGCAGCCTGCGGCGTCGATTTCCCGCCTTGCCTCGCCCTGCAAAGGAACCAGCGCACCATCCCGCACCGCCACATCCCGAATTTCGTCAATCTTGTTGACGGGGTCAATGACACGTCCGCCGCGAATTGCCAAATCCATCATGCCCCTATTTCCTCCGCCTGGCGAATAAAATCGTCTTGTTCTGCCCGAGAAATATTTACGAAATATTGGTTCCATCCGCACACCCGCACTTGCAGGTTTTTGTATTTTTCCGGATCTGCCTGCGCCGCGCGAAGCACTTTCCCATCGAACACGTTCAGGTGAAGCGCAAAGCCGCCCAGGGCAAGATACGTCCACACGATGCCCGCAAATGCCCGCAGTCCCTCTTCGCCCGCCACGGCGGTGGGATGCAGCATCAGTTCCAATACGGAGCCGTTCGGCAGATCCGTGTGATCAATGCGGCATACCGAACGCATGTGGGCAGTCAAACCGCTTCGATCCATGGTCACCGACGCGCTCAGGTTTTTGTTGACAGGCTCTCCCGCCTTTCTGCCATCCGGCGTAGCGCCCATTTTTCGCCCATAGGTGTAGTTGTTGTTGATGGAAATCACGCCCGCCTTGAAGCGTCCGCCCCGGGCGTTGGTCGCGCGATTCACCAAATCCGAAAAATACCGGGTAAACTCTACCGCCAGGGCATCGGGCAATTGCCGGTCATTGCCCCATTTATCCCCGTCCCGGCGCACGCGCGCCCGCAAAAGCTCCTCGCCCTGCCAATCGCCGTCCAGGATCTCCACATACCGTTCCAGCCGGATTTCGCCGGTGTCGTACACGCGTTTTTTCAATTGCGCCAGGCTATCCGCCAACGTTCCCTGGCCAATGCCGCTGATGGAACTGTTGTTGTATTTCGCGCCGCCCCGATAGGCGTCCATGCCCCGGCGCACGCACTCCTCCATGGTGGCGGAAAACAGCGGCGAAGGATTGACCTCCATATAGTGCTCCTCGCAATGGCAAATCACGTTCACCGCCCTGTTCACGGCAAATTCAATCTGCCGTTTGACGGCGTCCTTCAGGCGATCGAACGTATCCAGCGCGGCCAGACTGCCCGTATGCGCGCCGATTTGCCGGCCCGTCACAGGATCCATGCCATCGTGCAAAGCCAGTTCCAGCGCCTTGGCAAGGTTGACGTCTCCGTTTCCGGTGCAGCCCACTTCCTTGCCCAAAATACAAGGTTCGTAACAGCCGATGGGCACGTAGTCCCGCGCTTCCTCCAAGGTGGCGCCCGTTTTTTGCATCATGGGCGCCGCCGCCTCGTCGGAAAGAAACACAAAGCTGGAATTCCCCCGGCGAATGCAATCGCAGATCTTTTCCACATATTCCCTGGGAGAATTGGCCGCCACCCGGGCGTGGAACTTGGGATTGGCAATGTTCAACTCGTCGAATGCGTCAATCACCAAATACGTCAATTCGCAAACGGCGCTGCTTCCGTCGGGATACACGCCACCCAGATACATGGGCTCGCCAAACAGCCAATCGCCCGTCAGCGCATGGAATTTCAGCATCATATGCTGCAAAAGCACCTTTTCCATGGAGGCGTCCGCCCGGCCGGAGGCAATATCGTCCTCATAAAACCGCCTGTATAGCCGGTCAATGCCGCCAAAGGAGCGCAAACGCTCGCCCTCGATTTCCTCTTGCAAAATGTGATAAAGATATCCCAGCTGCAACGCTTCCTGCAACGTTTTGGGCGCGGAAACCTGCAAATTTTCCAACGAACCGGCGCAGAAGCGCAACCGTTCCGCTTCCCGAGCCTGTTCCGTTTCCGCCGCCGCACGGCACGCCTCTGCCAAACGGCCCAGATACCGGATTGCACTCTCATACACCAAAATGGCCGCCTGGTAAAAGACCTCCTGCTCCTCTGTCAGCGTTCCGGCGGCGCGCTTCTCCTCTTGCGCAAACCGCAACCGTTCCAGAATGCCAGGAAACCCCTGTTCCATGATGGCATTCCAATCCGGAGCGGTATGGCCGTAATCGCTTCCTGCCCGAAAAAAGCCGCAGGCAAACGCTTCGTCCGCTTCCCGGGCTTCCGGCTGCAGGACGCCCTCCATGACTTCTCTGTTCCAAATTTCCCGCTGTTTTTGCAATAGATTTCCATGGCGAATGTGATCCTGCAACAGGCAGCAGGGCTCCGCCGCAAGTTGAGCGTTCTCCATGATCCACGCAAAGCAATGCGCCTTGATCAGCGGACGCGGCATGCCCGCCTTTGCCAGCTCAGCCGACAACGCAAAAAAACGGCGCTCCAATTCTTCCGGCGCAAATCCGCTTTGCTCCCGCCACGATACCTTCTGATACTGTCCTTTCAGCGCCTCTATATCATCATGCGACATGCTCCACATTCAGAACGCTCCTTTCCGGCCCAGAAAAACCCTTCTGTTGATATCATAAGCCCGCCGGATGGCAAATTCAATGCTCAAAACCAAACCATTTATCATTTTCGACACACAAGCGCTTGCTTTTTCCGTGCCGCGCGAATATAATGGAGTGGGAGGGCGCAATATGAACAAGACGGATATGTCCCGTTTGACTGTCACCAGCATTGAAATGGTGGTATCGCTGGACCCGGATACAGACAGCGGTTTCACGCTGATTGAAGGCACGAAAGTCAAGCAATTTGGCCCGCGCCGGTATCACGGCCTGGTGTTCAAAACCGATGGCACGAATCGTTACATCGTGGAAGACAAATATGTTTTGGATGCGGAGCCCGGCAGCGTCTTATATTTGCCGGAAGGCCGGCCCTATATTGTGTTGTCCGGGCGGCCGGGCGGCTGCTTCTGCGTAAATTTCCATGTGACGGAAAGCGCCCTCATGGAGCCATTCCTGTTTTTCGCCCGCAATCCTGCGAAATGGCAGGAAAACTTCAGCGAAATGGTGCGCAGCTGGACATACCGCAAGCCCGGATATCGGGCGAAATGCCTTTCGCTGTTGTATGAAATGCTGGCGTGCATTGAGGAAGACCGTCAGGCGCGATATCTTCCCGGCAATCAAATTGCCGCCATTCGTCAGATCATGCGGCAAACGGAAGAAGGCGGATTGTGCAAGGCTGCCGTTTCCGTGCCGCAATTGGCAGAGGCTTGCGGCATGAGTGAAACCTATTTTCGGCGACTGTTTCATGAAATGTACGGTGTTTCCCCAAAACAGTATATTTTGGAGGCGCGGTTTCGCCGTGCAAAGGCACTGCTGGAAAGTTCCGACGCGACCATCGCCTACATCGCGGACGCCTCGGGGTTCGAAAATATCTACCATTTCAGCCGCGCCTTCCGCACCCACGAAGGCGTAAGTCCCAGCGAATACCGAAGCCAACATCGCTGACGCCCTGCATCCCTGAAGGAGAAAACGCCATGAATTTTCATCACCGCGCGGCAGATGATCCGTGAAAAACGCCCAAGCCCAGGCATGAAATTTTCCGCCCGCTTACCATGCAGCTGTCTGGACTGGTCTCCGGACGGCAAAACCATGTATCTCGTGGACGTGGGCGTCATTCTTGCCTTTGACTTCCGGGCGGGCAGCAAACCGCTTTCCCGCCCCAGAATTCTGATGAAGTTTTCCGATCTTGGCATTGGAAACCCGGATGGAATTTGCGTGGATTCGCAAGGCAGCATTTGGGCCGCATTATGGGGCGGCGGCATCGCAAGAATCCATCCTGTTCAACGGGAAATCACGCATTTGATTCAACTGCCCACCAAAACGGTGGCAAGCTGTGCGTTTGTGGGAAACCACTTTGACCGGCTTGCCGTTACCACCGCCACCTATCCTTGCGAAACGCCCGCAAATCCTGCAGATGGCCGCACATACATTTTGGATGTTGGTGCTTCCGGGATTCCGCCATACCGCTATTCCGCAACCGCCCGCTGAGCAAAAACAACCGTGCCAACCAAAAAGCTGGCACGGTTCGGACGATCGAAAAACGCAGGGAGAACACGAGAGGGCTTGGGGTCACTCAAATTCCAATCGTGGCCAGTGGCA